>NZ_JAFCXH010000004.1:0-292311 GCF_049898225.1 Pseudomonas sp. DSP3-2-3
ACCGACGCCTTCCCGGCTAAAGCCGGTCCCACTGTGGGACCGGCTTTAGCCGGGAAGACGGCATTCCAGTAGACGCAAATGCATTGGCTGTACGTCCAGATCCGTTGGAGCGAGGCTTGTTCTTCCTGAAAAAACCCGGATGATTTTCTAACCCCAACCATGAGCCTCCTCGATGAAGTGCAGCACTGCACTGGAGCGCTCATCGATGCGCGAAATCAGCGAAAGCTCACTGACCATTTCCGCCTGGGCCAGCGGCATGACCCGCACCCCAGGCATGGTCAGTCGGGTCATCGCTTCGGGCACGATGCTTAAACCGATGCCCGCTGCGACCAATCCCGGAATGCTCATCAACGAAGGCACGTGCATGATGTTCTCGGGGTGCAGTTGATTTTGCCGACAGGCCTGAAGCGTGTGCGAGGTCAATCCGATACCGGCCGGGTCCTGGAGAAAGACGAATTTCTCGTGCCGCAGCATCGCCAGCTCGCCGGTGAAGCTATCCGCCAGCTCATGGTTGTCCGGCAGCAGCAGGACAAGGTTGGACTGACTGAAAGGATGCGTGCGCAGACGGTCCGGCAGGTGATCCTTGAAGACCCTGGCAAAGGCCAGATCCAGCTTGTGATCGAGGAGCATTTCGAGTTGCTCGCGAATGCCTGCGTCCACCAGGCTCAGTTTGACCTCGGGAAAAGTGCTGAAGTAATGCCGCAGCAATTGCGGCAAGTTGGCCTCGAATAACGCCGAGTGATAGCCGATGTTGATTTCGCCCACTTCACCCCTTCTGGCACGCCGTGCTGCCGCACTGGCCAGTTCGCTGGACTCGATGGATTGCCGCGCATGCGGCAGGAATGCCATGCCGGCGGCGGTCAGGACCACACCGCGGTTCTCGCGTCTGAACAGCGCCAGCCCCAGCTCGGTTTCAAGGGTACGCATCAATTGGCTCAGTGCCGGTTGCGCGATCCCCAACTGCTCGGCTGCCCGGCTGAAGTGTTGCAAGTCGGCCGCCACGACGAAGGCCTTCAGGTGCCGCAGTTCCATAGCTCGTACTCATAAGGTCAGCTTATGCATTTGTGTAGATTTCGATAATTATTCTGCAAGCAGGATGCGTTAACGTCTACCGACTTCGACGCTTCCTGCCGACGCTGTCTTCCAAGCGGAATCGTGTGAACACCTCATAACCATAAAAACAATGACGAGCACCTCTTATGAGCACGATCAGCAACCAGAGCCATGACCTGCGCATGCCTCGCAAAGCGGTAACGGCCGCCACCATTGGCACCGCCCTGGAATGGTTCGACTTCACGCTTTATGGCGCAATTTCGGCGACCATTCTGCCCAAGCTGTTTTTCCCGGCAATGGAGCCAACCGCCGGCCTCCTCGCCTCGCTGGCGACGTTCGGTGTCGGCCTGGCGGCGCGGCCATTGGGCGCAATTACCTGCGGCTACCTCGGTGACAAGCTGGGTCGGCGCAATCTGATGCTGGCCACCGTGACCATGATGGGTCTGGCTTCGGTGCTGATGGGCCTGTTGCCCACCTACAGTCAGATCGGCGTCTGGGCACCGATTCTCCTCGTGCTGTTGCGCATCATCCAGGGGTTCGCTCTGGGCGGTGAGTCCACCGGGGCGCAGCTCATGGCGCTGGAACATGCCTCGCCCGACCGCCGAGGCCGTTACTCGGGCCTGTTAGGTTTATGTTCGCCGCTCAGCCAGATACTGGCCAATGCCGTGCTTCTGGGGCTCGCCGCTACGCTTTCCGGCGAACAATTCGAAAGCTTCGGTTGGCGAATTCCATTTGTGATGAGCTTCATATTGGTGATCGTGGCGATTTTCATCCGCCTCAAGGTCGATGAAACACCTGCGTTCATTGCCCTGAAAAAAGCGCCGATCAAGCACAAAACCAGCCCGCTGAAATCCGCATTGGGCAGCCACTACAAAACTATCCTGCGACTGATGCTGTTCTTCTGCTCTCCTGCGGCGCTGTTCTATCTGATCGTGATCTTCTCGCTGAGCTACCTGACCAAGCACCTCGGCATGAGCCAGTCGATGGGTTTCATGTCACTGATGGTCGCCAACATCTGTGCAATTTTCGGCGCACTGGCGGGTGGCTATCTGTCAGATCGCTGGGGACGCAAAAAGGCCTTGATCCTGGGCTCGTGCATGACCCTGCTGATCCTGATGGTGTACTTCCCGATTCTGAACACGCAGAACGTCTCGGCGATCATGGCCATCATGGGCTTGTTCCTGGGGTTCACCCAGTTCCAGAGCGGTATCCAGCCAGTGGCGTTCGCTGAAGCGTTTCCCACCGAGGTGCGTTACTCCGGCTCGGCCCTGGCCTACACCGGCGCCAATCTGCTGGTCGGCGGCCCGATGCCGATGATCGCCGTCTGGTTAATGAGCCAATCCGGTAATTCGCCGTGGCCATTGGTCTCGCTGTGCGCCGTCATCAACCTGATCTCGCTGGCCATGATCGTCATCGGCCCGGAAACCCGGGGTGTTGACCTCAACGCCGTCGCCGCACAAGACCCGATTGACACCGCCTCCAGCGCAATCCTCTCCAAATAAAGCAGCAGGACGACCATGAACCGCACTGTCTTCATCCTCAACGGCCCGAACCTGAATCTTCTGGGCCGTCGCGAACCGCACATCTATGGCCACACCACGCTTGAGCAGATTCGCCAAAGCTGCGTGATGCTGGCCGAGGAGCTTGGCCTGGTCTGTGAATTTCGTCAGACCAATCACGAGGGGGTGATGGTCGACTGGATTCAGGAAGCCTTCGAACAAGGCGCCGCCCTGATCATTAACCCGGCAGGCTTGTCGTTTCATTCGATTCCGGTACTCGATGCATTGAAGCTGATCGACACGCCGCTGATTGAATTGCACCTGTCGAACATCCATGCACGGGATGAACTTCATCGCCACTCGATCATGTCCGGTGTCGTTGATGCGGTGATCTGCGGCCTGGGCGCCGATGGTTATCCGCTGGCGCTGCGGGCCGTCGGCGACCTGCTTCGTCGCAGAGGTGTCAGCAACTGACCCAGTGCGTTGATCGGGCCTGGCCGGTTAGTGGTCGCAGCAAGGCCCGCTCTCTGCTAAAAGAACAGCCATCTCTCTCAGCGCTTTAAAGGACGTCGACGGTGACTGTTCCGGTTCAAGAGTCAGCGGCGAACGCCGGAGCGGGCATCAGCTTGCAGACCCGTCTCATCGCCATTGTCGTGGCAGTCACGTTCTTCATGGAAAATCTGGACGCCACTGTCATTGCGACCGCGTTGCCGAAAATGGCGACCGATTTTGCGGTGAGCCCGGTCGACATGAACGTCGGGATCACGGCCTACCTGCTCGCTGTCGCGATCTTCATCCCCCTGTCAGGCTGGGTGGCGGATCGGTTTGGCGCCCGCCGGGTCTTCACCGGAGCAATCGTGACATTTACTGTCGCGTCGCTGCTTTGCGCCATGAGCACAAGCTTCGAGGCCTTCGTCGCATCCCGCGTGCTGCAGGGTATTGGCGGGGCGCTGATGGTGCCGGTTGGACGTCTTGCGGTGCTGCGCAATACCGACAAGAAAGACCTGGTCAAGATGATCGCGGTGATTACCTGGCCCGGCCTTGTCGCGCCGATTCTCGGGCCGCTGGCGGGCGGTTTGATCGTCACCCATTTCGACTGGCCATGGATTTTCTATCTTAATTTGCCCTTGGGCGTGCTGGCCTTGATTGCCGCGTTATGGCTGGTGCCCGCAGGCAAGGAGGAAAATGTGCGCAAGTTTGACGGCAGAGGATTTGTGCTGCTGTCAGGCGCCTGCGCCACGATTCTTGGCGGGCTGGAATGGCTCAGCGGGCATAGCGGCAGCGGATTATTGGTCGGGGCAGGAGTTCTGGCGTCTGGAATAGTGATCGCCATTCTGGCAATCCATCACTGTCGTACCCACCCGAACCCACTCCTTGCGCTCGATGCGCTGTCCATCCAGACCTTCAGGGTCAGCGTCTTCGGCGGATCGATGTTCAGGATGGCGATCAGCGCTTTACCCTTTCTGCTCCCGCTGCTGTTTCAAATTGCCTTTGGGCTGTCTCCCGTTGAAGCCGGAACCCTGGTGCTGGCGGTGTTTGCCGGAAACCTGGCGATGAAGCCGTTCACCACCGCCATCATGCAGCGCTATGGTTTTCGTCGGGTGCTGTTGCTCAACGGGATCATCGGCGTGTTGTCCATCGCGGCGTGTGCGTGCTTCACGGCGACCACGCCATTCTGGTTGATCACGCTTATCCTGTTCGCTGGCGGGTTGTCCCGATCAATGCAGTTCACCTGCTACAACTCCATCGGCTTCGCTGATGTAGAAAAAAATCGTATGAGTGAAGCTTCTGCACTGTTCAGCATGTTCTTCCAGCTGGCGATGGCAATCGGCGTGACAGTGGCGGCATTGCTGCTGCGTTTTTCCATGTCCCTGCGGGGCGGGGAAATCGTCGCTCAGACGTTCGATTTTCGCGTTGCGTTTCTGGGCATAGCTGGCTTGGGGCTCCTGGGTTTAATCGATATCGTGCGGCTGCCAGCGAATGCCGGCGACTGCGTTTTGCGGAAAAGTTGAAGTAATCGACTCGACCGACTTCTGAGTCTGGGTTATCAATCCTTGACGGCTGGGTCCGCGCTCAGCTCGCCCGCCTGCAGCGGAACCGTCTTGCCTGAAAACAGCAGTAACGCCAGTGCCCCCAGCAGTACGGTCAACGCGGCAAGAAGCAGGATTACCCGCTGCGTACCCAACGGAGCCGCCAGCACTGCCACCAGCAGTCCGGCCAGCGGTTGCGACAGATTGTTGAGCAGCGTGATCACGCCGACCGTCTTGCCGAAATCCCGGGCGGGAATCACCCGCTGGCGAATGCTGCGCATGTAGACGTTGAACATTTTGTCGAAGCCGACAATCAGCAGGAAGCCCAACACATAGCCGCCCAGGCTGGGACTCAAGGCACTGATCAACGCCCCGAGGGCAATCATCACGTACGCAACGCTGCCCAGGACACGCAACGGCAGGATCCATCGCGCGAGGAAGAACAGGATGACGATCGTGGTCACCGCGCCCGCCATCTGCAGACCTGCGTAAGTGGCCTTGTCGGCGGCAAATTCGCCAATGATCATTACGGCGGACGTGGCGGACGTGACGCCGACGATCAGGTTCACCCCCACGGCCAGGGTGATGACTTTTTTCAGCTCCGTCAGCTTGAGAATGTGCCCGATCGCGATCCTGAACGGTCGCCACCAGATATCGCCGTGCTGCGGGTGGATTTCCAGACTGATTCGGCAATTGCGCTGCCAGACCAGCATGGCAAGATCCGCCAGCAAAAACAGGCCGGCACTACACAGCACCACCCAATACCATGCCCAGACTTCCAGCAGCAGAGCCGCAAGCAGAGGACCGAGCACCAGGCCAGTCTGGTCGGCGATCTGCGAATACGACAGCGTTTTAGTGTAGCTGTAGCGCTCGAAGATATGCGGCAACAGCACTTCACGGGCCATGATGCCCTGGGTGGTCAACACACCGCATAAGGCCGAAAGCGCAACAAGCCAGAAGATTCCGCCGAATACAGCGTGCAGGGCCACCGCCATCACACAGATCAGCGCTCGATACACCTGGCTGATATGCAGGATTCTGATCGGCGAGAACCTGTCGCACAGCGCGCCGCAGACCGGGAACGCCAGAAAACGCGGCAGTGATTCGACGAAGAACGCCAAACCGGCCCAGGCCGCGCTATTGGTGGTCTGAAATACCACCAAGGGCACGATGAACAGCAGCACCTGATCCGCCAGCCGCGACAGGAACAAGGAAGTGAAAAACGCCAGGTAATCCTTCTGCACGCAAAACTCCTGTTGACGTGAATTGAAGGTCAGGATGTATCGACCATCCGCGAGCCCGATACGCCGCGCAAAGCATACGTCGAAAGGTCTGCCAATGCATAAGCGGCGCTGGATTGCGCCTGCGAAAACGCTGAACGCACGCTACAGGCTTGCAGAACCAACGCAGCCAACCTGCAGGTCTGGACGGAAATGTGCGGCGCGCGTTTCTCCTTTCCCAGCTGGACGGCATGAATTACAAGGCCATTGCCACCCGATTGGGCGTTTCCGTCGTGACCATCAACCGCTACATCGCCAGCTGGTGGACGCAATGGCGCGTTATCAGTTCAGCGAGAATCTCTCGACAACGCTGAACGCCAATAACATCTTTGATAAGTCCTACTACACCAACATCGGCTTCTAAAATTTCGCGGCGTACGGCGAACCGCCCAACTTCATGCTCACTAGCCGCTGGGACTTCTGAAACGTTATTCGTTGATATTCCGGTCTGACGCACGATGACGCCTCGCCGGCTCATCGTGCAACCGGCATAGGCGTGCGGGATACGAGCAATGCCAGCACGGCAGCTATCAGGAGAAATACCCCGCTGGCGATGAACGTCGCCTGGTAGCCGACGCCGTCATAGAGCAACCCGCCCACCGTTGCGCCGAGGGTAATTGCCAACTGAATCACCGCCACCATCAGCCCGCCCCCGGCCTCCGCATCGCGTGGCAGTGTTCGTGACAACCACGTAAACCAGCCCACCGGCGCGCACGTCGCGATCAAGCCCCAAGCCCCGAGCAGGACCGCTGTCACCCACATTGCGCTGCCATAGCCAAGCAGAGCGATAGCAATGACCGCCATCAAAAGCGGGATGATCATCAGCGCTCGGTAAAGACTTCGGCTCAACACCGAGCCGATCACCATCGTGCCCACCAATCCGGCCATCCCGATAATCAGCAACAACAGGGATAGCCCGGAAACATCGACGCGGGTGACCGATTCGAGAAACGGACGCAGATAGGTGAACAGCGCGAACTGCCCCATGAACAGAAACGCCACTGCCGCCATACCCAAGGCAACTTTGGCGCTGCCCAACAGCCGGAACACTTCAGTTGCGGATCCCGATTGATTGTCAGCCGGCATTTTCGGCAGCGTAAACGCCTGCAAGCACAGCGCTACCGCGGCAAGCGGTACCACACAAAAGAACGCGCCACGCCAGCCGATCAGTCCGCCCATGAGACTACCAATGGGCGCGGCAACTGCCGTGGCCAACGCAGTGCCGCCCTGCATGACAGCAATGGCTTTGGGTACGAAACTCTGCGGCGCAATGCGCATCATGACAGCGGTTGACATGGCCCAGCTGCCACCAATCGCAATGCCCAATATCGCCCGACCTACCATCAGGGTGGAGTAGTTCGGCGCTAACGCCACGAGCGTGCCAGAGCCAATCATCAGCATGGTCAGGAACAACAACACGGGCCTTCGGTCGAGCCGACGCGTCGCGGACGAGATGAACAGGCTGGTGACGACGGCGAAAATACCGGAAATAGAAATCGCTTGTCCGGCCTGCCCTTCGGTAAGCGCGAGATCGGTCGCAATCGGGGTGAGCAAACTCACCGGCAGGAATTCAGAAGTGACCAGGGCAAAGGCACACAACGACATCGCCAGGACGGCTCCCCATACCTGTCGGCTTGCAGCCTGAACAGGAAAGGCAGTGCTGTTCATCAAATTTTCTCCAACGCGTTAAGCGCCTGCGCCCGCGCAGAATGCACAGCGCAGGTTCGAGAGGCGGTTACAGGGTTTTTTCACAAGCTCAGGACTGTCGTGTCAGAGCAAACCGGTAGGCCCCGCTCGATAGCAGGGCCAGGCATCCGTTGCTGGAGCCGTCAGCGGCATGCTGTCACTTGAGGTGGGTTTGAAAGAATGCGGTCAGCTTGGCGAACGGGATAAGGTCGACCCGATCATAAAGATCCACATGGCCCGCACCAGGAATGATAACGAGCTCTTTCGGTTGGCCAGCCAGGCGATATGCCTCTTCACTGAACTCGCGCGAGTGGGCATTTTCCCCAGCGATGAACAGCATTGGGCGCGGCGATATGGTCTCGATATCGTTGAACGGATAGAAGTTCATGAACTTCGCGTTGCTGGTCAGGGTCGGGTGAGTGGTCAGCAACGGCGACTGCCCTTTGGGCGTGAACTCGCCGCGAGGCGTGCGGTAGAAATCGTAGAACTCGCGTTCAATAGCATTGGATTTGTCCGTCAACGCCTGGACCGTTCCGCTGGTGTACTTCGTTTCCCCACCGGTGAACTCCACATAGCGCTGCTCGGCAGCCGCTGCGATGGCCTGCTTTCTCTGCTCGACGGTTAACGAATGCTTCAAACCGTTGCGGTTCACCGCACCCATGTCGTACATGCTGACTGTGGCAACGGCCTTCATGCGGGGATCAATTTTTGCCGCGCTGATGACAAAGCTTCCGCTGCCACAAATACCCAGGACGCCGATCCTGTTTCGGTCCACGAATGTTTGGGAACCCAGGTAGTCCACCGCCGCGCTGAAATCTTCAGCGTAGATTTCAGCGGATACCGCATTGCGCGGATGACCAGCGCTTTCCCCCCAAAAGGAAAGATCCACGGCCAGGGTCACAAAGCCCTGCTCTGCCAGTTTTTGCGCATAAAGGTTGGAGCTCTGCTCTTTAACCGCCCCCATGGGATGGCCAACGATAATTGCCGGGTTTTTGCTGGTTGCGCTCACTCCTTCAGGGATATACAGATTCCCCACCGTGTTCATCTGGTACTGATTTTTGAAGGTCACTTTTTGTACTCTGACCTTCTCACTCTTGTAGAAGTTATCGGCTCCGTTGGACATGTCTGCTCCCAGTGCCGAGAGCGACGCCATCAAAAGGCCGAGCAACGCAACGAGTTGTCTCATGGAATGCACCCGATTCGGAAAATGGTACTGATTGACCTGTGTTTGGGGCCTGGATCAGCGAATGGTGTACGCCGAACCTGTGACGAAAGGTGGCGCTTGCCCTATTCTCCAGCAAAGAGACATGCTTGATAATCTAATGAACACTTCTCGTGCTGATAAGCAGGGCTAATTAATAAAGCAGGGCGGAATTCGATGCCACGATACAATCTGAACGATCTCCTGGCCTTTGTAACAGTCGCCAGAGAGGGCAGCTTTACCCGTGCGGCGGCGCATTTGGGCGTCACACAGTCAGCGCTCAGTCAAACGGTTTCCGGGCTTGAGAAGCGGCTCAAAATCAGGCTGTTGGCTCGCACCACGCGTAGCGTTTCCCCCACCAGCGCGGGGGAACGCCTGATGCATGCCATAGGTCATCGGTTCGACGAGATAGAGACTGAACTGGATGCCTTGACCGAGCTTCGCGATAAGCCAGCGGGCACGGTCCGTATTACTTGCGGTGATTTCGTCCTGAGGACAGTGCTGCTTCCCCGACTCACGCCCTTGCTCCTCGAATACCCCGATATCAACATCGAGTTCGATATTAATTACGGCTTTCGGGATATCGTCTCCGACCGTTTCGATGCGGGTATACGATTCGGCGCGACGGTCGATAAAGACATGATTGCCATTCCCATCGGGCCCAGAGTGCGGATGGCTGCCGTGGCATCGCCCTCTTATTTCGCAAGCAATCCAGCGCCGAAAACCCCGCAGGATCTTCTGCATCACCAGTGCATCGACATTCGCTACCCGACGCGTGGTGGAGTGGATGCCTGGGAGTTCGAAAAACGTGGCCGCAAGGTCAACGTGCGTGTCGAAGGACAGGTGATTCTCAACACCAGCGCCCATGTGCCTGCCGCGGCAGTCAACGGTTTAGGCATCGCCTACTTACCGGAGGAGGAATTTGCGCCGCATATCGAAGAGGGGCGTTTGATACGCGTCCTTGAGGATTGGTGCCCATCATTCTCGGGCTATCACCTGTATTACCCAAGCCGTCGTCTGCAGACCCCGGCCTTTTCGCTGGTTCTGAATACGCTGCGAGGTGACGGCGCTGCGATCATCGACAGCGCCCGCTGAAACGAGATGTAACTGCCAGAAACGCACCGACCGCAACGAACAGATTTTGTCCGTTGCGGCCGGCGAATGATCAGATGATCGATCAGGTAAACAGATCGACACCCAACTGGAACGCGACCCACAGCGCAAGACCTGTCGCGAACAGCAACGCGATGTTCTCAAACAGGTTGTTGCGGTATTGCTTGTCCAGCAGTGACTTCTGGTTGGACATGATCAGCAGGCCCAGGGAAATAACCGGCAGCCCGATGATATTCAAGGCGCTGACACCAATCGTCAGCGTCACGAAGTCAGGCATTCCTGGAAGGGACCAAACCAATGGGGTTACGAGAATGAACAGCATGAACCATTTATGCATCGGATCATGATGGAATTCCTTACCGTAACGTTCGCGACGTTTCGGGCTGACATGCTGGAAGGCGTCGGTAATCAGCATCGGGAAAGCGGTGGTCTTGCCTGAGATACTGGCAAACAACGTCGCGAATACGCCGATGAAGAATACATACCAGCCAATCGGGCCGAAGACGATTTCCAGAGCCTTGCCCAGATCGCTCAAGGTTTTAACTTCAATCCCGTTCGGCCGCAGAATTTCCGCTCCGACGATCCAGATCGCCAGGTTAATGATGATGCCGATAAACACCGCGAACAGCAGGTCGTTACGCTGAACACGCTTGTGTTCGGGACCAGTCCAGCCCTTCTGCCGCATGACATACGGGTGAACAAAGTTGGCGACCGAGCCTGCAACCGCGCCGATTACTGAAACCGCTACCAGCAACGCGCCATGCACGCCTTCATCCGGGGGAATGCTGAAACCGATGGTGCCTTTGACAATGCCCATGACATCCGGCCCGGACATCACCGCCAGCGCGATGAACGCCAACGTCATGATGGCCAGCAAGACCTTCATCACGCCTTCGATCATCGAGTAGATATTACGACCGACCAGCATCCAGACGGCCAGCACCACCGCCACGGAACACAGCAGTGGATAGTCGACCTTCAGGAGCATGGCCAGAGCTTCGCCAGCGCCTTTGATCATGTAGGCATTCATCAAATGCCCCATGAGCAATGCATACACCAGCAAGAACCAGCCGAAGAACGGGTTCAGCTGGGCATAGCCTTGCAGGATCGTCATGCCTTGGTTATTGCAGAGCTGGAAGCGCGCGATGATGTTGACGATCAAATATCTCAAGAGCAGAGATACCGCCAACACCCACATCATTGCGTATCCGTAATTCGCCCCTGCCACAGACGAAGTGATCAAGTCACCTGCGCCCAGCCAGGACAATACGGCGATGATTCCGGGGCCTAGAAGTTTCAGTACTCGCGTGATGGGGCTTCGCGACGGCGCAGCAACCTGCGCTTCAGCGGAAGGAGTGCTCGGCATGTGTGGATCTCCGTTATTTTTTTTGTAGGAACGGGCGCAGTCCAACACAATACGTACGACGTCGTACAACCATTATTAATGGGAAGTATTTACAAAGTGTTTCAGGCAGAAAAGACGCCGAACCGGAGTCATCCGCTATGCCCTGTCGATCCGACCGGAATAGCACCCCCTCTTCGCGTTGTGAACATGTATGTAGCTGATCGCGGAATTGGCGAACAGTTGGCTAATCAGAGCTTGCACGGCGGTGCCGTCCACGACATCAGCGTCGAGCATCATCCCGTCTTCTGCGTAACCGCGAAGCGACAGTTGGCGGATTCGCATGCATTCCGGTACTTGATCGACAGCGTCAAAAGCCTGCTTTGCCCACTCTCGTATGAAGATCGCGTGTGAGGCTCGATAGGGCGTCATGGCTGGCTGACAAATGTGGTTGAGCAAAATCACGCTCTGCCCCACTTGCGCATCCTTCATTTCAATCCGGTCGGGGTAGCCAGGTTGCTTGTCGACGACGTAACGCCTCATGCCGAGTGCCGCCAGCTCTTCGTCTGGCAAGCCAAACAGTGAGAGGAAGGGATCTGGGGAAAGTCCTGTTATGCGGAAAGTCATTGGTCAGCTCCTTGAGGTTTTGAGCCCTCATGAAGCCGGTATTCAGGCGACGCCGCTATCCGGTTCTTGCTGCATAACTCGGGCAGGCGCGATCAGTGCCTTCGTCCCTTCTCGAAAAAGCCATATCCGCCAAATCGCCAATAATAGCTATACAAATCTTATACACAAAACTACATTGGTATAGTTTTTATACCGAGTAGATCACGTGGCAACTACGCACATTTACATATCCGGGCGACATAACCAAGGGCCGCTGAACACTCCTGCCTCACTGGATCCTGGCTCATGAGCGGGATTCGCCGGTTGGGTCTGGTCCTGGGCGACCAGCTGTCTTTTGACCTGGCATCGCTGAAAGAGCTGGACGCCGAGCTCGATGCAGTCTTGCTGGTCGAGGTGATGGAAGAAGCCACCCACGTCCCTCATCATCCGCAAAAAATCGCCCTGATCTTCAGTGCCATGCGTCATTTCGCAGAGGCGTTGCGCCAGCGCGGCTTTGGTGTGCATTACGTCACCCTTGATGATCCGCACAACACCGGTTCGGTACCGGGCGAGTTACGGCGCTGGCAGACGCTGCTGCAAGCGGATGAATTGCACCTGACTGAATGCGGTGACTGGCGTCTGGAGCAGTCGCTGAGGGACTGCGGCGCTGCGATTCAGTGGCACGGCGATACGCGCTTTCTCTGCAGTCGAGACGAATTTTCCGCGTGGGCCAAGGGCAAAAAGCAGCTGCGCATGGAGTTTTTCTATCGCGAAATGCGGCGCAAGAGTGGCCTGCTGATCAATGGCGACGGAACTCCGGTAGGCGGTGCCTGGAACTTTGATGCGGAAAACCGCAAAGCGTTGCCCAAAGGCGTGACTGCCCCCTACCCGGCTCGCTTTTCCCCAGATCCAGTTACCCTGGAAGTACTCGCACTGGTCCGGGATCGATTCGCCAGCCACTACGGCTCGCTGGACACCTTTGACTACCCGGTAACCCATGCCGACGCCCAGACACTATGGGATTACTTTCTGGATTTCGGCCTGGCCGCGTTTGGTGATTACCAGGACGCCATGGCCGTCGACGAACCTTATCTGTTCCATGCCCGCATCAGCGCCGCGCTCAATATCGGCTTGCTGGATGTTCGCCAACTGTGCAGCGATGTCGAGTCGGCGTATTGGGCCGGCACGATTGCGCTGAACGCCGCGGAAGGCTTTATCCGCCAACTGATCGGCTGGCGGGAATATGTTCGTGGCGTCTACTGGCTGAAAATGCCTGACTACGCCGGCGGCAACGTATTCGGTAACAGCCGGTCGCTTCCAGAGTTCTACTGGACAGGCGACACAAAAATGAACTGCATGAGCCGGGCCATCGGCCAGAGCCTGAAACATGCCTATGCTCATCATATCCAGCGATTGATGGTGACCGGCAACTTCGCCCTGCTGGCAGGCATTGCCCCGAGCCAGATATGTGACTGGTACCTGGCGATCTACATGGACGCCTTTGACTGGGTTGAGTTGCCGAATACATTGGGCATGGTCATGCATGCTGATGGCGGTTATCTAGGCTCCAAACCTTACTGCGCCAGCGGCCAGTATATAAAGCGCATGTCGGACTACTGCCGTGGCTGTGCTTACAAAGTGAGTGAAAGCACCACCGAAGATGCTTGCCCGTTCAACTCGCTTTACTGGCATTTTGTGATGCGCCACAGCGACCTTCTGCGCAGTAATCAGCGCATGGGCATGGTCTACAAGAACCTTGAGCGCATGACTGAAGCCAAACAGACAGCGCTGTGGCAACGTGGTGAGGCGCTGCTCGCCAGACTGGACGCCGGAGAGCCGCTTTGAAAAAGCACGAACTCGCGGTCAAGACCTGCGCGGTCTGCGAGCTGCCGTTTACCTGGCGCAAGAAGTGGACACGCTGCTGGGATGAGGTGCGTTATTGCTCGAAACGTTGCCGACGCAACAAAGGCGTCGCGCCCACTGCGCGCAAGCCAGGCAACACCCACGCTACCAGGAGGGATAGCTGATGACCGTTAAGACGGCGCACACATGCTGGACATGGAGCCTTGCTTCTCTGCTGGCTTTTAATCTGACGTTGATCGCGGGATGTTCAAGCGCCACCCCGATCCAGGGCTCAAACTGCTACGCCAAAGCGCTGCCCAGTGTCGGCACAGGTGGCCTGGCCTGGGGCTCGTCCTTGAACATGGCGCGCAAGAAATCCCTGGATAACTGCATGCGCTATGCCGGGCGATCCGGTGGTACGCCGAGTACCTGCGAAGTGGTGCTGGCCAAATGCAAGAATTAGCCGTTAACGACGCCAGCAGCCTGTAACGCCTGAATCTCTGCGTCGGAATAACCCAGCTGTGTCAGCAGCTCAGTGGAATGGCTGCCGAGCTCGGGAACGTTCAGACGTGTGCCGAAGCGCTGACCATCCATTTCGAATGGCAACATTGGCACCTTGACCTGTTCGCCATCAGCAAGCGTCAATGCCGCCATACCACCCGAGGCATTCAAGTGGCGGTCCTCGAACAGATCCTCGGGGCGCTGGATCGGCGAGAACGGCAGCCCTGCCGCTTCGCAGCGCGCCATGACCTCAACCTTGCTCATGCCGCCGAGGCGCTGGCTGACAAACGGCAAGATCTGATCACGGGCCTGCACCCGCTGGTTGTTCTGCACCAGGGTGGGGTCGACAGCCCAGTCGCTGAAGTCAAAAGCCTTGCAGAAGCTTTGCCACTGGCCATCGCTCACGACGCCCAGAAACACCTGCTCATCATCGGCCGTGGTGAACACGTCATAAATGGCCCAGGCCGACACGCGATTGGGCATCGGCGCAGCGGCCTTGCCGGTCACGACTTTCTGCATCATGTGTTGGGCAACAAGGAAGGCTGAGTTCTCGAACAGGCCGGTCTGCACGAACTGGCCCAGGCCGGTGGAATTGCGTTGGTGCAACGCCGCGAGAATTGAAATGGCACTGAACATGCCACCCATGACGTCATTCACCGACGCGCCCGCCCGGAGCGGACGCCCCACCGGTCCGGTCATATAAGCCAGGCCGGTCATCATCTGCACCACTTCATCCAGCGCTGTGCGTTGATCGTAAGGGCCGGGCAGAAATCCCTTCATCGAGCTGTAGATGATTGTCGGTTTGATCGCTTTGACCTGCTCATAGCCCAGCGCGAGTTTTTCCATGGCACCGGGACGAAAGTTTTCGGTGACCACGTCCGCACTGGCGATCAGTTTGCGCACGGCCAACATCCCTTCCTCGGTTTTCATGTCTACGGCAAAGCTTTTTTTGTTGCGGTTGTAGGTCATCCAGTAACCCGCGCCCGAACCCCGCAAGCGCCGGGTGTTATCGCCCGCCGGAGCCGGTTCGACCTTGATCACTTCGGCGCCAAGATCGGCCAGAACCAGGCCGCAGGTCGGACCCATGACCATATGCACGAACTCGATGACGCGGATGCCAGCCAGTGGCAGGGCCTTTTCAGAAGTCGGTTGCATATTTATTGGTCCTTGCTCGCGTAACAAAAATTCTTGCCAACCCCGGCGTCCGGGATGAAGCCGTAGAGCGGCTCGCCCGGCAGGCCCTTGTGCAGCCATTCCCGTGCGGCAACCAGCCGATCAATGTCGACGCCGGTGCGCAGGCCCATGGATTCGAGCAGGTAAACCAGATCCTCGGTGACGATATTGCCCGAGGCTCCCGGCGCATAAGGACAACCGCCCAGACCGCCTTGCGACGCGTCGATGGTGGTCACGCCGACATCAAGGGCCGCCACCACGTTCGCCAGCCCTTGACCTCGGGTGTTATGAAAGTGCGCGCTGCCCGCGACCGGACCGATTTCGTCGCGCAAACGGGTGAACAGGCGGCGCACCTGGGTGGGGTTGGCATAACCGACCGTATCGGCCAGACCCACCTCCTCCACGCCGAGTTCTGCCATCTTCAATGCCATGCGGATCACGTCATCTGCCGGCACGACACCTTGCAGGGTGCAGCCAAACACCGTGGAGAGTCCGGCTTCGATCCGCACCTGTGGGAAATGCTGATCTCGCCAGGCAATGACCGAGCGGACCTCCTCGATCACTTGCGCATGAGTCTTGCGGATGTTCGCCAGCGAGTGCGGTTCACTCACGGAAATCGGCAGGGTGATTTTCTGCACGCCCGCTTCAAACGCGGCCTGGGCGCCCCTGAGATTGGGCACCAGCGCGGTGACGAACAGCCCCGGCACCGTGCGGGCATGGGCCACCAGCTGTGCGGCATCCGCCATTTGCGGCAGCAACTTTGCCGGCACGAACGAGCCAATCTCGATCTCGCGCAGGCCAGACGCGGCCAGGGCCGAAATCCACTGGATTTTCAGCGCTGTCGGCATCGTCGCCGACACGCTTTGCAGCCCGTCCCGTGGCCCTACTTCGCTGATCAACACATCAATGTCGGGGTTGTTTTGCATGGTGTGGCCTCTTATTTGTTCAGGGCGTCGTTCAGAGCGTCGGCGCAGGCGCTCAATGCAGGATGGAAAGCGCGCCGATCAGCAGCGACATCACGAACATCACACCGACCGAACCCAGCGACCATTTCAGTGAGATGCGCTGGTTGTCCGCGTAGTCGACATCCAGCAAGCCGCACAGCAGGTAAGTCGAAGCCACCAAGGGACTCAGCACGTGAACGGGCTGACCGATCAGCCCCGCGACAGCCATTTCCATAGACCCAATGCCGTAGTGGCTGGCGGTATCGGCGAGGATCGGCAGGATGCCGAAATAGAACGCATCGTTGGTCAGCACGTAGGTGCCCGGCATGCTCAACAGCGCGGTAATCAGGGACATGTACTGCCCGGCCCATTGCGGAATAATGTAGATGAGGCTTTCCGAAATGGCTTTGATCATGCCCGTGCCGGTCATGATACCGACGAAGATCCCTGCCGCGAAAATCAGCAACGACACCAGCATCACGTTATCCGCGTGGCGGGCAATCAGGGCTTTCTGTTCTTCGATTTTCGGGAAGTTGACCACCGCGCCCAAGCCGAAAGCGAGCATGAACAGAATCGGCAGCGGCAGCACGCTCATGACCATGCAGGCGATCAACGTGATGGTCAGCACGGCATTGAAGGCAAAGCGCCAATCCCCGGGCCTGGACTCTTTGAAATGGTCCATGCCCTCGCCTTCGCGCAGCTCGATCACGCCCAGACGACGCTTCTCCATGCGGCCCAGCAAAAACGCCACGAACACTACCCACGCCAGCGCGGCGAGCATCATCGGCAGCATTTCCATGAACAGCGAGGCAACGTCCACGTGCATGGCACTCGCGGCCCGGGAAAACGGCCCGGCCCAAGGCAACATGTTCATTACGCCATTGCTCAGCAGCAAGACGGTCGCCATGACTTGCAGGCGAATGCCGGTGCGCCGGTACAACGGCAGCAGCGCGGCCGTGGTGATGATATAGGTCGTCGCCCCGTCGCCATCGAGGCCGACACAGATACCGAGAATGGCGCTGCCGATAACAATTTTCTGCGGATCGCCCTTGACCACTTTGAGGATCAGCTTGACCAGCGGATTGAACAGGCCGGCATCGGTCATCATCGAAAAATACAGAATCGCGAAGGTGAGCATGATGCCGGTGGGTGCGAGCATCTTCACCCCGTCGATCATCATCGGGCCAAGCCCGGCGGCGAAACCGCCGATGCAGGCGAAGAACACCGGCACCAGCATCAGCGCCACCAAGGGCGAGAGCCGGCGGCTCATGACCAGGTACATGAAGCAGGTGATCATCGTGTAGCTGAGGATCGTCAGCATGGGTTCCCTCTTTTTTTTGGTTTTATCTGGGTGACGTTTTACGGGTGCAACCCGGCAGCCATCAGCAGCGATGACCGAGAGCGTGTTGAGTGCGAGGTATCAGTGCAATGAAGCTCAGACCGGCAAGCCCTTGGCTCGCAGCAGGGCGTCGAATCGTTCAGGGTTGGCCGTGCCGAGTCGGTTGGTTTCGCGGATGTTCGCTTCCCGCTCCAGATGAGCGAGGGTTTTCGGCAGCAGCGCGGCAACGTCGGCCTGCGGCACCGCCAGGACGCCATCCGCGTCGCCGAGCATCAGGTCGCCCGGCATCACGCACAAACCCGCGCAGGCAATCGGCACGTTGATTTCACCCGGGCCGTCCTTGCTTGGGCCGCGATGGGTATGCCCCGCCGCAAACACCGGCAGGATACCTTCGGCCAATTCCTCAAGATCACGGACGGCTCCGTCGATGACGATCCCGCCGAGTTTCACGCGTAGTGCCGTGGTGCGCACCAGGCCGCCAATCACGGCCTGACTGAGATCGCCAGCGCCGTCGATAACCAGCACATCGCCGGGCTGCACCATCATCAGCGCCTTGTGCACCATCAAGTTGTCACCCGGCCGGACACGCAGGGTAAACGCCGGACCACAGAGCTTGAGCGCCAGGTCACCGTGGTAGATGTGCAAGCCACGGGCGCCAATGTTGCGTCCCAGACAATCCCCGGCAACAGCAACCGGAATAGCGCGAAACGCTTCAATCAGTTCACTGCCGGGGCCGTCATTGCGCGGATTGATGCGATAGCCCGTTGGCCAGTCATTGAAAGCAGAAGCGGTCATGGAGTATCTCCGGTCAGAGGGGAAGGATGTCGGCGTTGACACAGGACGTGCGCGGCACAGGCTTGCCACGCAAAAAATCCGTCACATTGGTTGCCGCGTCCCGAGCCATTGCCGCCAGGGCCGCTGGCGTCGAACCGCCGACATGGGGCGTCAGCAGCACGTTGTCCAGGTTCAGCAGCGGGCTTTCGGCAGGGAGTGGCTCGATGGCCATGGTGTCCAGGCCAGCGGCGTACAGCCGACCACTGCGCAAGGCCTCAACCAGCGCCGCTTCGTTGACGACTTCGCCCCGTGCGGTGTTGATCAGGACGGCGTGTTCGGGAAGCAACGCAAGTTCAGCAGCACCCATCAGGTTCCGGGTTTGCGCGGTGAGTGGCACGTGCAGGCTCAGGATATCGCTGACCGGCAATAAAGCCGCCAACGAGCCCATGCGCTCGGCGCCCATCAGCTCGCTGTCATCTGTAAGGAATGGATCGTAGACCCGCACCGACATACCAAGCGCCTGACACACCGTGGCCACCTTTCGCGCTACCTGCCCAAAACCCACGAGTCCCAGGGTGCGGCCTTGCAATTCCAGGCCGTCCTGAGCGCGGGACCAGCGGCCGGCGCGGATTTCGCGGTCCATCCAGCTGACTTTGCGCGCTGCGGCGAACATCAGGGCCAGGGTCATTTCGCACACCGACTGCGCATTGGCACCCGGCGTGACATACACCGGGATGCCCCGGGCGCTGGCCCCCGCAACATCGATGTTGCTCACACCAACGCCGTGTTTGCAGATGACTTTCAGGCTCGGACACGAGGCAATCGCCTGTTCACTCAGCTCGAACGTGCGGGAGATCACGGCGTCCACAGGATGGGTCGCCATCAGGTGCTCAATGTCGGCGACTTCCTGCCCTTGACGGACGAACAGCACGCGGCAACCTTGCTGGTTGAGGACATCCAGTCCTGCCGGGGCCAGGCGTTCTGCGGTCACGAGAATGGTGTAGGTCATAGTGGACGCCTTGTTTTGATTATTGGCATCGGCAGCGACTTCACCCATCGTCGCTTACCGCCATGGCGCCCATGTTTAACCTATTCCTCGTATAAATCTATTTCCGCTTTTTTATTCAACTATGAATATTATTGATAGGAATACCCATACTCCGGCGCGGCTGGGGCAATGGGTAACACTTGGATAGTTATTCTTGCTCGGAGTGATCAGTGAACAACGCTGTCCCTTCTCGCTTGAGCAAGTCGACGATGTACGCAGCAGGCGGTGAAACGTAAGCCTCGCGGCGCATCACCAGGCCGAAACTGCGTTTCATGGTGGTTTGCGCAAGCGGGACTTCGCGCAAGGTCGCGCCAATCTTGCCGACACCCAGGTTGTGCCTGGAAATGAAGCTCAACAGCGGCGTGTGAGCGATCAGGCGCGGCATCATATTGATGGAATTGGTTTGAATCTGGATCTGCGGCATATCCAGTTGATGATTGAAAAATGTGTTATCCAGCCAACGCCGGGTTGCCACCGGCGGCGCTGCCAGCACCCAGCGCCAGTTGCACAGGTCGGCCATGCTGATGGGTTGTCTGAACAACGCATGGTCGACGCTGGCAACCACCACCACTTCGTCCTGCAACAACGCGAAGGTTTCGAACTGGGCAACGTCCACCGCCGATAACGGACAGATCAACAGGTCCAGTTGTCCCGTACGCAACGCATTGAGCAGCATATCGTTCTGTCCGGTGACCAGCTCCAGGGTCAGGTCCGGCGCGGTCTCCAGCAACAGCGAAACCAGACTGGGCAACAGGTATTCAGCGGCAGTCGGCCCGCAGCCGAGCCGCACATTACCCACGGTGCCTTTGGCGAAATCCTGAATTTCCCGGCGGGTTTCCTGCACGCCTTGACGCAAGTGCCGTGCGCGCATCAAAAGCAATTCACCCGCGGGGGTAAGGCGCATCCGTCGGCCTTCGCGGAAAAACAACGCGGTGCCGAGCGTTTGCTCCAGGCGCTGGATGCTTTTCGACAACGCAGGCTGAGTACGATGCAGCTTGTCACCGGCGCGGCCGAGATTGCCCAAGTCAGCGATGGTTTCGAAATAGTAAAGGTCGCGTAAATCCATCGAGACAAATTCCACTGTGGGTTGGGTAGCCTGGAAGTACGGCCGACGTTAACCCGAGAACAGAAACGAAGAAAGCAGTCAGCCCGGTTAGCGATCGCCAGGCTCAGTAGTCGCGTTAGCCCAGTCGCGAACCGCCTGAGCGAACAGGCGCAGCGCCATCGGTGGATGACGATTGGCGGGGTAATACAGGCAGAGTCCCGAATAATTCGGGCTCCACTGCGGCAACAGGTTGACCAGTCGTCCGGCCTGCAGGTGCTCGCTGACCTGCCACTCGGGCACCCACCCCACACCGACGCCTGCAAGCGCTGCTTCGATCATCAGATTGACGTTGTCCAGGGTCAGCGGTCCTTCCAGATCAAGGCTGGCGCTCTGCGCCTCATGCTTGAAGTCCCAGCGGAACAGTCCACCGCTGGTGAAGCGAAAGCGTATGCAACGGTGGGCTTTCAAGTCCTGCGGCGTCAGGGGCGCCGGACAGCGTTCGAGATAGGCTGGAGACGCAACGGCAACGAAATGGATATCCGGCCCGAAACGTATGGCAATCATGTCCTGCGGCACGTCATCAAACAGCCGGATGCCCGCGTCGAAGCCATCACCAACGATATCCTGCAGCTTGCTGTCGACGACGAACTCGATATGGATCTGCGGATACTGCTCAAGGAATTCCGGTACCACATGGCGAATCAGCTGGCGGATCGACGATTCCGAAGCGCTGATGCGCATCGAGCCGGACGGCGTGCTTCTCGACGACATGACTTCATTGACGACATTCGCCAGTTCATTGATCAACGGCCGTACGCCATTGAGCAGCTGCTCCCCCGCCTCCGTCAGTGCAACTGACCGAGTGGTCCTGTTGAACAGACGCATCTCCAGCCGCGCCTCAAGGTTGCGCATCGAATGGCTCAGCGCCGAAGGCGAAAGCCCCAGTACGCGGGCAGCAGCGCTGAAACTGCCGTGTTCGGCAATGGCGATGAAGGCTTTGAGTTCCGGCAAGTCCGCATGCTGCATTTATGAATCTACCTCACTAACCCATATATTAATGGCCGTATTGTTGAGCCACAAACAGCAATATAAGGTAGACCGCGCTCTTCGAAAAGAGAAGGAATAAACACACATGTGCACTTGTGCGCCAAACCGAAGTGCGAATCACAGCCGGTGCATAGCGATCAATCCGGTTGCTTACTCCAACTTCAGGAAGGCGATGATGAAAAATCTTACAAGGGTAACTGTCGTAATAGGCGCGGGCTCAATTGGCCAGGCCATCGCGCGCCGGGTCAGCGCAGGCAAACACGTTGTGCTGGCGGACCTGCGCCAGGAAAACGCCGATGCGGCGGCAAAGGTGCTGATGGATGCAGGCTTTGACGTCACCACGGCCGTGGTTGATGTGTCATCCCGGGAATCGGTCCAGGCACTGGTGAAGACCGCAACGGCCATTGGCGATATCACTGGTGTTATTCACGCCGCTGGGGTATCGCCCTCTCAGGCGCCGGTCGCCACTATCCTGCTTGTCGACCTGTACGGCACTGCGCTGGTGCTCGAAGAATTCGGCAATGTCATTGCTGCGGGCGGTTCCGGGATTGTCATTGCGTCACAATCCGGCCATCGCTTGCCCGCCCTGAGTGCTGAGCAAAACAAGGCACTGGCGACTACGCCGGTTGAAGAGTTGCTTGCCCTGCCGATGCTGCAAGCCGAGCAAATCACCGACCCGCTGAACGCTTACCAGATCTCCAAGCGCGCCAACTCGTTGCGGGTCATGGCCGAGGCTGTACGTTGGGGCAAACGCGGCGCGCGGGTCAATACGATCAGCCCGGGCATCATTTTCACACCGCTAGCCAGGGACGAATTGAGTGGCCCGCGCGGCGCAGGTTATCGCCGCATGCTCGATCTCAGCCCTGCGGGTCGCGGCGGTACGCCGGATGAAGTGGGCGCTGTGGGCGCCCTGCTCATGGGACCGGAAGGCACATTCATCACCGGCAGTGACTTCCTCATGGACGGCGGTGTGACCGCCTCTTACTGGTACGGCGATCTGGCGCCCGGGCAATAGTCTGGCCGGGCGCCATGACTGAGATCAGCGCGCCTCGGCATACTGCTCGTCGCTGACCTGCTCCATCCATTCAACCACTTTGCCATCCAGCACCTCGGCGACGGCGATGTGGGTCATCGCCGTGGTCGCGGTTGCGCCATGCCAATGCTTGACGTTTGGCGGGATCCAGACGGTATCCCCCGGCTTGATCAAGCGCACCGGCTGTCCCAATTGTTGCACCAGGCCCGAGCCCGCCGTGACAATCAAGGTCTGACCCAGCGGATGAGTGTGCCACGCAGTACGCGCGCCAGGTTCGAACGTCACAGTCGCGCCGCTGACCCGAGCGCCGTCTGTGCCCTTGAACGGCGCGTCAACACGCACGGTTCCGGTGAAATAGTCAGCGGGGCCTTTCGCCGAAGGCTGGGAGCCATTGGTATTGACGACAAGCATGGATTTCTCCTCGGCAGGTAAATCGAAAGCGAGCAATGACAGTGATAACGCGGTGACGGCGAGGCTTTTCATGAGGGTTCTCACTTGAACAATGGAAACGGACCTGGCCGGCAGGTCGCATCCTCGGTCAATGGCTGACCAACAATGGACCGCAAATTTAACAGCTGCGTATTGGGTTGATTAGACGCTAGAATCTTCAAACACTTATGCAAGGTGCTCATCAATGCTCCGGGAAAACGCCACTGATCTGCTCGCCTTTCTCGCTGTTGCACGGGAGCGGAGCTTTACCAAAGCTGCTGCCAAACTGGGGGTTTCTCAATCAGCGCTGAGCCATACCATTCGCAGCCTGGAAGCGCGCCTTGGCTTGCGCCTGTTGACCCGCACAACCCGCAGCGTGTCGCCCACCGAAGCTGGCGAACGCTTGATAAAGAGGGTCGGACCCCATTTCGAGGAAATCGAAATGGAACTGGTTGGCCTGAGCGACCTGCGCGACACCCCCACCGGCAGTATCCGTATCAACGCCATAGATCACGTCCTTGAGATGATCATCCGGCCCGTGCTCAACGAATTCCTTCCTAAATACCCGGACATCTCGGTAGAAGTCTGTTGCGACTACAGCTTCGTCGACATTGCCGCCCACGGCTTTGACGCGGGCGTGCGATTGGGCGAAGACGTTGCCGAAGGCATGATCGCCACCCGCATTGGCCCCGACCTACGCATGTCGGTGGTCGGCTCTCCCGCTTACTTTGCCAACCGAACATTGCCGCAGACACCCCGGGACCTCACCGACCATCAATGCAATAACCTGCGCTTACCCACCAACGGCGGTCTGTATGCCTGGGAGTTCGCCAAAGACGGCGAAAGCCTCAAGGCCCGCGTCACCGGCCAGATCACCTACAACGGCGTTTACCAACTGCTGCATGCGGCACTTGATGGTTTCGGCCTCAGTTATATTCCCAACGACTTGATCGCCCCGTACGTCAAGGCGGGCAGCCTGATTCATGTTCTGGAAGACTGGTCGCCATTGTTTGCCGGGTTCCATCTTTACTACCCGAGCCGACGCCAGGCCTCGCCAGCATTTGCCTTGCTGGTGGACGCGTTGCGCTACAAGGCCTGATGTCCAACAGATCGGTTTGTCCTGTTCAATCCATTCCGGGCCTGCTGGATAACCCTGGGGGCTCAACATTAAAAAAGGCCACCCCTCAACGGAGCAAACCGAGATGGCCTTGTAACCTTATGGATGCGCAGGCTCAGAGCCCCGCCATCAGCTTTTCCTTGGTGATCGGCAAGCTGCGGATGCGCTTGCCAGTGGCGTGATAGACCGCATTGGCCACCGCCGCCGCCAATCCGGTGACGCCGATTTCGCCAATGCCACGGGCGCCGAACTCGCTGAGGTTGAGATCCGGGTAATCCAGCAGGGTGATATCCATTTCTGGCTGATCGGCATGCACCGGCACGGCGTATTCGGCGAAGTTGTTGTTGACCGGCAAACCGCTGCGCGGATCGTGTTCGGTCGCTTCGAACAACGCCATACCGATGCCCATGACAATCGCGCCCTCGACCTGATTGCGCGCGGCCAGGGGGTTGACCACTTTGCCGACATCAATGGCGCTGACCACCCGGGCCACGCGCAGCCGGGAAATACCCGGGTCCCAGCGCACCTCGACAAAATGCACACCGAAGGAGCGGAAAGAATGCTCGCCAGCCTTGGCCGGACCGCTCTGGAAGTTGCCTTCCGCTCGGGCCAGGCGCTGTTTGCCAAGCACGTCGGCAAAACTCACCCGTTGTTCGCCGTTGAGCAGATACCCATCCTGGACATCCAGCGTGGTGGCATCGGCGCCGGGAAACTGCCCGCCGCTCAGCACCGCATACTCGCGCAGTTTGTTCAGCGCCTGGCGCGTAGCACCGGCAATGGCCGGCATCACACTGGCGGTGACCCATGAGCCACCGGACATCGCCCCCGGCGGATACGCCGAACTGCCCAGCTGCACTTCAATGCGCTCCATGGGCAGGCCGGTCAATTGACTGATGGTCTGGGCGACGATGGTATAGGTGCCGGTGCCGATGTCCTGCACCGCGCATTGCGCCAAAGCAGTCCCGTCGGCGCGCAAAATCACCCGCGCATCGGTTGGCACCTGATAAGCATCCCAGTTGCAGGCGCCCATACCGTAACCGATGATTTCGTCCCCTTCGCGCATCGAGCCAATGGCCGGATTGCGTTGCCGCCAGCCGATGCGTTCAGCGGCGACATTGATCGCCTCGGGCAGATGATTGCTGGACCACGGCAGGCCCACACTTTCATCTCTGGTCGCCAGGTTCAACTGACGAAAGTCCAGCGGATCCATGCCGTTGGCCAACGCCATTTCGTCGATAGCCGACTCCAGAGCAAACAACCCCGGCGCAGCGCCAGGCGCCCGCATCGAGGTCGGTGTGCCACGGTTCACCGGGCTATTTTTGTGCGAGACCAGTACGTTGGGGCAGGAATACAGGCTCTTGGTCACACCGCCACATGCCTCGGTGTAGGCATCGGTAGTGGAAGTGCTGCTGTAGGATTCGTGGCGGATGGACACCAGCTTGCCCTGCGCGTCGGTGGCCAAACGCATGCGCTGCAAGGTTTCCGGACGATGGCCCACCGTGGTGAACATCTGCGCTCTGGGCAACATCAATTGCACCGGGCGATTAGTGACCTTCGCGGCCGCACAGGCGGCGATGGAATGCGGCCAGGGCCACAACTTGCTGCCGAAGCCAGAGCCGATAAAGGGCGCGCGAACCTCGACACGGTCAGGTGGCAAATCGAAACTGTTCGCCAGCACGTTGCGGTGATTCGTCACCGCCTGGCTGGCTTCGTACAGAAACAGGCGACCGTCCTGCCACCAGGCCGTAGTCGCATGCATTTCCATCGGGTTATGGGTTTCAACCGGCGTGGTATAGGTCACATCAAGGCGCATTGCCGCCGCTTGAAAGGCCGGCTCCGGGGTGCCGCGAGCATGGCCTCGGCCACCCTCCCGCGCGCCCTGAGTGCGCAACGCATCCGCCAGACTCTTGACCGGTTCGGCGCTCTCATAATCCACATTGACCCGATAGGCAGCAGCCCTCGCCTGCTCGAAACTTTCCGCCACCACCAAGGCCACGAACTGGCCGGGATAGCTGACGCGGTCATCTTCGAACGGCAGGCGGCGTTCATCCAGTCTGGCGGCACTCAGAATCGCCGCGAAGGTCATGGGCGTTTCCGGGGTGCGATGCAGTCTGGGGAAATTTCCGTGATGCAAAATGGTAACGACGCCAGGCATGTTTTTCGCCTGTTCGTCCTTGATCGCCAGAATTCGACCTTTGGCGATGCTGCTGTAGACGCCGTACGCATAGAGCATGCCGGGCATGGGATGGTCGGCGGCATAGCGTGCCACGCCGCTGACCTTCAAGCGTCCATCAATGCGACGTTGGGGTTTTCCGATCACTGACTCGCTCATACCGAACTCCTCGCCGTAAGGTCACGAAGATTGCGCACCACGACCTGCTGGCCAAGAGGGATCTTGAACGCGTTGTGCTCGTAAGGATGGGCACCCTGCATGGCCAGCTCGGCGACCTTGCCAAAGGTTTCCAGCGTCGCCTTCTGACCGATCAACGCGCGCTCCGCGTCAACCGCTCGCCAGGGTTTGGTGCCAACGCCGCCGAGCGCAACCCGGGCGTTGGTAATCCGCTGACCGTCCATGACCACAATCACTGCGCTGGAGGCCAAAGCGAACTGATAGGAAGTGCGATCCCGCAACTTGAGGTAGGACGAGCGACTGCCCGACAGCGGCGCGTCCAGGGTCACGTGGGTGATCAGCTCATGAGGCGCCAAAGCGTGTTCTTTCCAGGGCGTATCGCCGGGCAATAAATGGAAGTCGCCGAACGCGATATCCCGGGAACCGCTTGCGCCTTGCACCGTCACCTGCGCACCGATTGCCGCCATGGCCACGCACATGTCTGAAGGATGGGTGGCGATGCAATGATTACTGGTGCCCAACACCGCATGAACACTTCGATTCAAGCCACCGATGGCCGCGCAACCGGAACCTGGCTGGCGTTTGTTGCACGGCGAAATGCCGTCACGGTAATAGTTGCAACGCACACGTTGCATGACATTGCCCGCCGTGGTCGCCTTGTTGCGCAACTGCGTGGAGGCACCCGCAAGCAGCGCCTGGGAAAGTACCGGGTAATGCTCGCGAACCTGCGGATGGCGGGCCAGGTCAGTGTTGCTGACCAATGCGCCGATACGCAGGCGACCGTCTGGTAAAGCCTCGATCTGCTTGAGCGAGAGGCGATTGATGTCCACCAGTTGATCCGGCTGCATGACGTCCAGCTTGACCAGATCCAGCAACGTGGTACCCCCGGCCAGATAGAAGCGCTGACCCTGGCCGGAGCTGATAGTCACGGCCTGGGCGGGCGAATCGGCCCGTGCATAATCGAATGTGCGCATCAGACCGTCCCTCGCATTTTCGAGCGCGCGGACTGCACCGCGGCCAGGATGTTCTTGTACGCACCGCAGCGGCAGATATTGCCACTCATGGCCTCGCGCACACTGGCATCGTCGGTCGGCATATTCGGGTCATTGAGAATCGCCACGGCACTCATGATCTGCCCAGGGGTGCAATAACCGCACTGGTAAGCGTCATGATCCCAAAAGGCTTCCTGCACCGGATGCAGTTCGTCACCCTGGGCAAGGCCTTCTATGGTGGTGATGCTTTCGCCGTCGTGCTGCACGGCAATGGACAGGCATGAATTGATCGCCACACCGGCAACCAGCAAGGTGCAGGCGCCACATTGCCCGTGATCACAGCCCTTCTTGGTGCCGGTCAGCTGCAAGCGGTCGCGCAGTACATCGAGGAGGATGGCGTTGGTGGGCACATTCAGGGTATGCGTCTGGCCGTTGACCATCAGGCGGATGCGCTGCTCGCCAACACCCGGTGTGTCGGGGTCTTCGATCACGGCGACAGGTGCGACCTGAGCGGCCACGACGCTTTCCGGTATCCAGGTTGAGATAGTCGCGGCGGCGATACCCGACGCGCCGAACTTGAGAAAACTGCGACGCGTGGGCCTTGCCTCGGCAAGCGGGGCATCTACTTCAGGCACTGTCTGCTGCAGTGTTTTGGGGTCTGTCATCAGGGTCACCATGAGCGGAAATATCAAGGTCAGCGAGTCGGTTTCAGCCTTGGCTGCGCCGCGACTCAAACACGGCTTTCAATACCGGCACTGCCGACATCGCCTTTGGCCAACCGACGTAAAACGCCAGGTGGGTCACCACTTCGGCGGCCTGGCTTTCGGTCAAGCCGTTGTCCATCGCGCGGTTGAGGTGGAACGGCAACTGGGCGGCCTGCCCTTGGGTAATGAGCGAAGCGACGGTAATCAAGCTGCGGTCGCGAGCCGTCAGGTCGGTCTGTCGCCAGAGCTCGGCGAACAATACTTCGTTGGTGTAGCGTCCGAGCGCGGGCGCGACGTCGCCGGTCGCGGCCTCGACAGCGGCCTTGCGCTTGACCTCGCTGGCGGGATCCAGGGTCAACGGCTCAGTCGGCGGCGGGACGATCTGTTCGGCCGGTATGCCGCGTTCAGTGAAGACTTTTTTTGCCACGCCGACTGCCGACATCGCGTTGGGCCAGCCCGCATAAAACGCCAGGTGAGTAATCAGTGCACTGATTTCGCTGGGCTTGAGGCCATTGTCCAGGCCGAGCTTGAGATGCCCGGTCATCTGCGCGGTTTGCCCGCCACTCACCAGCGCTGCGAGGGTGATCAAGCTGCGATCCCGGGGCGCCAACTCCTGACGCTTCCAGACTTCACCAAACAACAGATCAGTCGTGTACTGATACAACTGCGGCGTGACCTCAAGAACATCGGGCGATGGTTTGGGGTCAGGCTTGCCGCCACCCGAATTGCCCTCGGCACAAGCGGCAAAAAATAAAGTAGCGAGCGCGGCTCCGACTAGTTTCATGCGTAGGTACCTGAGCTCGATAAGCAAACGAAGGCCCGACGGTACCCCAGCTATTTATACGTAACTATATGCTTCAAACTGCATAGAGTTATGAGGCGAAATCATCAATTGCGATAGCTGCGGCAAACTCTAGTGTCTGGCTGTATTCGCTTGATCGGACGATACATTTAGTAATCAATTAACCTGCTACGCAAGGGACTCTTCGCTGAGTCGCGACGCATTTTATCTCCACCAGCAGACCCGGTCTGGCGAGATCGCTGACCTGGACCGAGCGGCCACATTCGTCGAGAAGCGACCTTCCCTTGCGCTCACTGTGGGCCTTGTAACTTGTAGCCTACCCCGTGATGGGTATGCAGCAAAGGCATGTCAAAAGACTTATCGATAGCCTTGCGCAACAAGTAGATATTACTGCGCAAGCTATCGGTGTCCGGAGTATTGGTACCCCAAATCGCTTCTTCAAGTTCCTTTCGCTTGACCACCAATGGGCTCTTGCGCATCAACAATTCGAGAAACACCAGATTGGTCGGGTTTAGCTTAAGCAGTTTTCCGCCACGGCTGACTTCGAGAGAGTCCAGGTCGTAGGTCAGGTCATGAACTTGAAGCGTGCGCTTACTTAACCCCGCTGAGCGGCGGGCGACCGCTTCGACGCGAGCGAAAAGTTCGGATAAAGCGAACGGTTTGACAATGTAGTCATCCGCTCCCACTTTGAACCCTGCCAGGCGATCACTTAATTCATCGCGCGCTGTAAGCATCAAGATGGGAACATGTTGCCTGGTATTTTCTCGCAGGTTTTTACACACCAGATTGCCATCCATGCCGGGCAGCATAAGGTCCAGTATGATCGCATCGTAGTTGCCCGTTACCGCCAGATGCAGCCCAGTCAATCCGTCCAGGGCGCCAACTACTTCACACCCTTTAAGCGTGAAATATTCGCTTATATTGGCAAGAATATCCTTGTGATCCTCGATAACAAGTATTCGCATATGTCCCTCTTCATTATTATTCAAACGCGTCCCTGCCCACCCCTGCCAACAAACCGGACAAAACCGTCTTGAATGTCAGACTGACGTTATGGATGGCCATTCGGCGCGGTCCGGACATACCGTTGAACCAGACGCAGGCCCGCCAGCGGTAGCCCGACACCTGCAATAAATATGCTCCACACAATGCTTTCGAGGCCGAACGCTATCAACGCTCCGCCAACGAAAGTTACCGGAAATACCGGAAACAACACTATACAAATCAATAATGCGTGAGTACCCAAAAACTTTTTTAGTCGGCCTTTCGCGTTGAAGATGCAGACCATCCAAAGCAAAGTCCAAAAACCGATACTCACTAAATAAAGGGCTAGATGAAGTAAATCCCCCACCATTCCGTACCCATGCATATCCATTCCTCCACACCGGGTTGCGGCTCAATCTTTACATCTGTAGACAGTGACCTGCGCAGCTTACTCCATTTCCCGACAGTGAAGGCGCGGCAATCCGTCCCTGGCCGCCGCGCCAGCCGATGAACATTGTTTAGTTATCGTTTAATGATGGTGAATAACTGCAGGCAAAAAACGATCGGCAGCGTTCGTATCGTCCGCGGATATGCAGGCCTGTTTACGGTGACGAGAGATAAACCCTGGGGGCGAAGTTCCACTGCTCCAGGCTCGAATGGGAGTCGAGCCCGGAGCGGTTAAATCAAGCTGCCTCGGCGTCTTTCTTGAGGCTGTTCATGTCAATCACGAATCGGTACTTCACGTCGCCTTTGAGCATGCGCTCGTAGGCTTCGTTGATGTTCTGGATGTCAATCATCTCGATATCCGAAACGATCCCGTGTTTGGCGCAAAAATCCAGCATGTCCTGGGTTTCCTGGATGCCACCGATCAATGAACCGGCCAGGCTGCGACGTTTGAAGATCAGATTGAATACGGTGGGTGATGGGTGCGGACTGTCAGGAGCACCGACCAGCGTCATGGTGCCGTCGCGCTTGAGCAGCGAGAGAAAGGCGTCCAGGTCATGTGGCGCTGCCACGGTGTTGAGAATGAAATCCAGGCTGTTGGCAAACTTCGCCATCTCATCAGGATTCTTCGACACCACGACTTCATCGGCGCCCAGGCGCAGGCCGTCTTCACGCTTGTTCGGCGAGGTGGTGAACAGCACCACGTGCGCGCCCATGGCGTGAGCGATCTTGACAGCCATGTGACCTAAGCCACCCAGACCGACAACGCCGACTTTCTGGCCTGGTCCGACTTTCCAGTGGTGCAGCGGAGAATAGGTGGTAATGCCAGCGCAGAGCAGCGGCGCCACGGCCGCCAGATTAGTGTCGTCATGAGCGATGCGCAGGACGAATTTCTCTTTGACCACGATGTTGTCCGAGTAGCCACCAAAGGTGTTCTCGCCGCCAAAAACCGGGCCGTTGTAGGTACCGGTAAAACCGCTTTCACAATACTGCTCTTCGCCTTCGGCGCAGGAAGCACAATGCTGACAGCTATCGACCATGCAGCCAACGCCTGCAAGATCGCCCACTTTGAACTTGCTGACGTTGGCGCCCACTGCGGTTACGCGGCCGACAATTTCATGACCCGGAACCGATGGATACAGGGTGTTTTGCCACTCATTACGGGCGGTGTGCAAGTCGGAATGGCACACACCGCAGAACAGGATTTCGATCTGCACATCGTCGGCGCCTGGCGCGCGACGTTCGAAGGTGAACGGTTTGAGCGATTCTTTGGGACTTTGCGCTGCGTAGCTATAAGTCTTGGCCATTGCAATCACCTCTTGATGGACATTGAGTACAAGCTGACCAGCATAGCGGCTGAATCGTTCAAGAGAATGACCGCTTGACCTTGCGCTACATCCCCGCCTTTACCAGTACTGGTTCATCTTGATAACGATCAGGATACAACTGCTTCAACTGCGCCACTTTGGGTAAATCGTTGATCACGATGTACGGATGCATGGGATGGCGGGTCAGGAAGTCCTGATGTTCGTCTTCGGCCGGGTAGAAGCCGTTGAAAGTTTCCAGCTTGGTGACTATGGGCTTGTTGAACGAATGCGCGGCGTCCAGCTGAGCGATGTAAGCCTGGGCAATACGTTGCTGTTCGCTGCTTTTGGTGAACAGCGCCGAACGATACTGGGTGCCGCGATCCGGGCCCTGACGATTGAGTTCGGTCGGGTTGTGGGCCACGGAAAAGTAGATTTGCAGCAGGGTGCCGTAACTGACCTGAGCGGGATCGAAAGTGACTTCCACGGATTCCGCATGGCCAGTATCGCCGTCGCTGACCCGCTCGTATTGGGCGGTGTCGGCGGCCCCACCGGCGTAACCGGAAACGGCCTGTTTGACGCCTTTGACATGCTCGAACACGCCCTGTACGCCCCAAAAGCAGCCGCCGGCAAACACGGCCGTTTCACTGTGGGCCTGGGAGGTTTCGTCAACGGCTGGCGGGGCCAGACGTACCGCGTCTTCAGCGGCGAAGGCGGCTACGGAACATTGACCGATAAAGCCGGCTGCGGCCAGTTGCAACACAATCCGGCGCAACGTAAATGGGGTTTTCATGAGTGCGACTCCTTAATCCAATGAATGATGATCAACCGAAAGTAAAGGCATACGCCGACGCGCCCGGATCGAGAAACTCAATGCTGAAGGTTCGGTCCTGCACGCTGCCGGGCTGGCGCACCAGCTGGTACAGGCGTTGTTCGGTCACGCTGCCGCTGCCGTCGGGGGCCACATCCGTGCCGTGAGCGTCACCCGGCGCTTTGCCGTCGATCAGCACCTTGAAGCGCACCGGTTTGCCATCCGCGCCTGGCCCTAACACCAGGTGCAAGTCCCGCGCATGAAAACGGTAAACAATGCGACTCGCCGAGGCGTCGGCAGTGGCCTGCTCGGCGCCGACCTTCCATTTACCTTCCAGACTCCAGTCATTGAGCGCCAGCTGCGGCGCTGGGCTGTAGGTCTTCGCGGTGTCCGGCAGCAGGCCTTTTGCAGGGACGAACTGCTCCGCGCGCTGATAGCCGACATAGGTTTCCGGGGATTGCACGTCGTTCATGTCCGCCGCCTGCTGCACACCCTGGGCGTTGGCAGTGATCAGACCGTCGGCGACCTTGGTGGCACCCGCTTCACGCAGCAATTGCTGGATGACCCGTTCCGATTCAGCGTAATCGCCCTCGCCAAAGTGGTGATAGCGAATGCGGCCCTGGGCGTCGGCAAAATAGTGGGCCGGCCAGTATTGGTTATTGAAAGCACGCCAGATCTTGTAGTCGTTGTCGACGGCCACCGGATAAGTGATACCCAGGTCTTTCATGGCCTTGGTGACATTCTTGATATCGCGTTCAAAGGCAAATTCCGGCGCGTGCACGCCAATCACCACCAAATCCTGATCGCGGTATTTCTCGGCCCAGGCTTTTACATACGGCAACGTGCGCAGACAGTTGATGCAGGAGTAAGTCCAGAAATCCACCAGCACCACTTTGCCCTTCAACGCCTCGGCAGTCAGCGGCGGCGAATTGAGCCACTGCACCGCGCCGCCCAGTGACGGCAGATTGCCCTCGATCGGCAAGCTATCCGACGCCTGATTGGCGGCTTTCATCATGCTCCCGCTGCCTGTGTTCTGCGCCATCATTGCCCCGTTGCGACTCGGCGATTTATCCGCCAGACGACCAACCAGCGCCTGTTCGATGCCGCCGGTGGATGCCGTCGATACCTTGGCCAGAATTCCTGTATCCAGTCCCAGTGCAATCGCTGCCACGCCAGCCAGCATGGCGACGCCCAACCCTCGTCGTACCCACTCGCCAGCACCGATAGAACGCTTCATCGCCGCGAAAACCTTACCGCCCAGCAGCAGCGCAACGGCGAGCGAGGTGCAGGCGCCTGCAGCGTAAGCCAGCAATAACAAGGTCGTGCCGATACTTGCGCCTTGCAGTGCTGCGCCGGTCAGCACCAGGCCCAGAATTGGCCCGGCGCACGGTGCCCACAGTAAACCGGTGGCGACACCGATCAGAAACGACGCACCGGGACGCGGCCGGGGATCGTTGCCCGCAGCTTCGGACAATCGACCACCGGCGGCCACCAACGGCCGGGTCAGGCGCTCGGCGAGTTTCGGCAACACCAGCGTCAGGCCGAATAAGGCGACGAACAGCAACGCCAGCCAGCGCCCGTATTGATTGACCTGCACCACCCATCCGCCGCCAACCGCCGCCAGCGTGGCAACGAGGGCGAAGGTCAGCGCCATCCCGGCCAGCAGCGGCAGGCCGCTTTTCATGAATGGCTGCCCGGTGCGGGCGAAGACAAACGGCAGTACCGGCAAAATGCATGGGCTGACAATGGTCAGCACGCCGCCGAGATAAGCAAGGATCAGGAGCCACATAAGTTCGACCTGCATCAAATAATTGAAAGTAAGCAATCAGCGGTCATGCCGCCTGGGGTTTGAAGTTCATCGCCACACCGTTCATGCAATAGCGCAAGCCGGTGGGTTTGGGCCCGTCGCTGAACACGTGGCCCAGATGGCCGCCGCAGCGCGAGCAATGCACTTCATCGCGTGATACGCCGAAAGACCGATCAGTCTGAACCACCACAGCCTTGTCCAGCGATTGCCAGAAACTCGGCCAACCGGTGCGGCTGTCGAATTTGCTCGCCGAGGAAAACAACGGCAGATCGCAACCGGCGCAGACAAAAACACCGTCACGGTGTTCGTCGTTCAGCGGGCTGCTGTAAGGCCGCTCGGTGTCCTGTTCGCGCAGCACCTGATACTGCTCGGCGCTGAGCAACGCGCGCCATTGCGCTTCGCTGTGCGTGACCTCGAACACCTGCGCTGCGCTGGCGTCATCGACCAGCATCGGGAATCGGCTCGACATGCCGAGCGCCAATGCGGCAAAGCCTGCCCCGCCGCTCACTATCAGAAACTGCCGCCGTGAAAACATGATCTTCTCCAAAACATCCAGGTGGATGGCATGGAACACAGCCTAGGCGCGCAGTGATCGCCAAATCCTCACGTGAAGTTAAACAATTCGTGATAACTCGGGCCGTGGAAAACCCGCACAATGGGCCATCGCGCTGAAGGATTTAACTGAATGGAACAGACCAAACGGGTTCTCGTGGTCGAGGACGACGTGCATATCGCCGACCTCATCTGCCTGCATCTGCGCGATGAGCAGTTTGACGTCGTGCACTGCGCCGATGGCGATGAAGGCATGCGCCTGCTGCAGCAGGGCAATTGGGACGCGCTGATCCTCGACCTGATGCTGCCCGGCGTCGATGGCCTGGAAATCTGCCGCCGCGCCCGCGCCATGGCCCGTTACACGCCGATCATCATCACCAGTGCGCGGTCCAGCGAGCTGCATCGCATTCTCGGGCTGGAGCTGGGCGCCGACGATTACCTGGCCAAACCCTTTTCCATGCTCGAACTGGTGGCGCGGGTCAAAGCGCTGCTCAGGCGCGTGGACGCCATGGCGCGCAACCTGAAGATGGACGCCGGGAGCCTGATCACCGGTGGGCTCAATATCGACCCGATCACCCGTGATGTGTCCCTGGAAGGTCGTCGGCTAGAGCTCACGCCTCGGGAGTTCGACCTGTTGTATTTCTTCGCCCGCCAGCCCGGCAAGGTGTTCTCGCGCATGGACCTGCTCAACGCGGTGTGGGGTTACAGCCACGAAGGCTACGAACACACGGTCAACACCCATATCAATCGCCTGCGTTCGAAAATCGAAGCTGATCCGGCACAGCCGGCGCGCATCCTGACGGTATGGGGCCGAGGCTACAAATTTGCCGCCTCGGAGGAACAGCCATGAGGCTGACCCTGACCAAACGCCTGTCGTTGGTGTTCGCCGTGCTACTGCTGGTGTGCTGCGGCACGTCAGCGTGGATGCAGGTACGCGCCAACCGGATGCATGAGCTGGAAGTGGTCCAAGGGCTGTCGCGCGATCTGGCGCAACACATTGCTCGCGATACGGTGCTGATGGACAGCAAAGGCATGATGCCGGGCGCGGTCCGCAACCTGTTCAATCAGCTGATGCTGGTCAACCCCAGTGTCGAAGTCTATCTGCTCGACACCGATGGACGGATCGTCGGCAGCGCTTCACCCGAGGGCCGGATACGTCGGGACAGGATTGATCTGGCCCCCGTGCATCGTTTGCTTCAAGGCGATGCCCTGCCAATACTCGGTGACGATCCGCGCAGCGACCAGGCGCGGAAGGTGTTCAGCGCCGCGCCGCTGACGGTGGATGGCAAGCCGGCAGGCTATCTCTACGTGGTGCTGCTCAGCGAAGAGCACGATCGCCTGGCCGAGCGCGGCGCCACCAGCGCGGCGCTCAACACCGCATTGCTGTCCATCGGGCTGGTCGCGCTGCTGTGCCTGATCGCGGGCCTCACGGCTTTCGCCCTGATCACCCGACCGTTGCGGCGTCTCACCGAAACCGTCAGCCAGTTCGATATCGACGGTGCTCCGGTCGCACCGCCGACAACAGCACCTTCTGAACAGGCCACCGGCCACGATGAAATTGCCATGCTCGACGCCGCGTTCCGCCAGATGCAGACGCGCCTCAGTGCCCAATGGAATTCTTTGACCCGCCAGGATCAGGAACGCCGCGAACTGGTCGCGAATATCTCCCACGACCTGCGTACCCCGCTGGCTTCGCTGCATGGCTATCTGGAAACCCTGTCGCTCAAGGACGCAACCTTGTCCCCCGCCGACCGCCGCCGTTATCTGGGCATCGCGCTGGATCAGAGCCGCAAGGTCGGCGGGCTGGCGCAATCGCTTCTGGAACTGGTGCGGCTGGAGCACGGTTTCGTGCAACCGGTGCTGGAGCGTTTCCCGCTGACCGATCTGGTGCAGGATATCTTTCAGAAATTCGAACTGACGGCCGAGGCGCGGCGTGTCGAACTCAAGGCTTCCTTCGCCCCCAACGTGTCGGCCGCCTGCGCTGACCTCGGCCTGATCGAGCGAGTGCTGACCAATCTGTTTGACAACGCATTACGCCATACGCCCGAAGGTGGGGAAATCGAACTCAGCCTGCGCCCGCAAGGCGCCTTTATCGAAGTCACCATCAGCGACACCGGCCCCGGCATAGCCACCGAACTGCGCGAAGGCCTGTTCCTGCGGCCGTTCAACATCGGCGGGTCACGTCGCGATGGCGGCCTGGGGTTGCGCATCGTGCATCGCATCCTGCAATTGCACGGTCGCGATATCCAGCTGATCGACGTTCCCGGACGCGGCGCGACGTTCCGCTTCTCCTTGCCGGTGGATCGGGAAACGGCGGAGCAAGGGGCGGTTCGCTCGATGAATGTGAATTCACTGGGAAATAGCTGAACGTTTCGATCAGGCTTGGCTGGACAGGTAATCCAGGGGTATGCGCACCGTAAACGTAGTGCCCACCCCTGCTTTTGAAAAAACTTCGATGCTGCCGTGATGGGCCGTAACGATAGCCGATGCGATGTGCAGCCCAAGGCCCAGGCCTGCCCCGGAACCGTATTGATGATTGCCGTTCTGGTGATGTCTGATCATCGGATTGAAGATGCTGCCAATAGCGTCCGCCGTGATGGGCGCACCCTGGTTGGTTACCGAAAGCTCAGCCATCTCGCCGTCCGAACGCAGCACCACGGATATCGGCTGCGATTCATCTCCGTGTTGCACCGCATTGCCAATCAGGTTCGCAACGACCTGTTCCATTCTGGGATTGTCAAAATCCCCAATGACCGCCTCAGGACATTCAAAATCGATGTCGCACTCCGGGTGGTAAGCTCTCGCCTCTTCTACCATCCCTTCACAGGCTATTGCCAGGTCGCAACTCGACGGCTGAATCGGAATGCCCGATCCTAACTGTGTCCGCGTAAAATCGAGAAGGTCGCCGACGATCTTGCTCGCGCGTTTGACACTCGTGTAGATCCGGGAGGCAATCTTTGTGGGTTTGGCCGGTAAGTCGCCTGCCCGCAACAGAACCTCGGAGCTCAGCAGGATCGCCCCCAGCGGACTTCTCAGATCATGGCCCAGGATGCCCAGAAATATGTTGCGAGCCACATCGACAGCGCCTGAATAGCTGACCACCGATTCAGCAAGTGCCTGATCGATTGCCTCGTTGAAACGAATGATGTCCATCATCTCGGCTTCGTTTCCCGCACTGCTATGCGGCATCCACAACATCAGCACACTGGTGCGCAGTGCCCGGTATTCAGAAACCATCTGGCCGATGGTGAAACCCGAAGACTGGCGGATGATCGCATGGGTTTCCGCCGGAGTTTCAAGCTCTGTCGAAGGTGCCTCGCCGTGAGACTTGGCTATCTGTTCTTTGACCGTTTGTGACGTTCGCAGGTCAGCCGCAATCGTTTGCAACATCTGCTCGGCATGGTCACGCAGCGCCGCCGAATCCATGGTGTCCGAGGCTGGCGACACGGTTTTGGCAAAGTCTTCCCACGCCTGGAGAATGGGCTCGATGTTTTCTACGATGAAATCGGCAATACGCATGCGAGGGCTCACTCGTTGAGTGTTCGAGATTCGGCCGCTGTTCGATATATCGATGAGCGCTCATGCTCCAGGATTACCTGGATGTGCACAGTCGACTACAACCTGGATATAGCGAAAGCGGATGACTCGTTGCTTGACCATATGGTTATTCACTCTGCGGCGAATTTGCGTGGCAGCGGTTTAGACCCCGGCAACGGCCGTTTGACTCCCCACAAAGAACGTCCGGGCCATTTCACGAGGTCAGATCACCCATCTGACCCTGGCCGGGAACCGGGCAATAAAAGTTGTCCCGGTCTCTAAAGTTGACGTAACGGTAAGGCTGCCGCCGTGGGCGCTGGCGATCTGCGATGCGATGTAAAGCCCCAGGCCCAGCCCTTCCCCGCGCTGTCCTGCCTCCGACCGAGTGAACGGTTCGAACAGCAACGGCATCAGTTGCGATGGGATCGGGGCTCCTTGATTGACCACGGACAGGACGATCTCATCAGCTTCGGCATAGGCCCGAACTTCGACAGGTGTCCCGGATGCCCCGTGAGTCACCGCGTTGCCCAGAAGGTTTGATAACAGCTGGGTGATGCGCAGCGCGTCGCAGTAGATCCCGGCCGGGATATCCAGAGAGTGATTCAGAATTGCAGACGGGTGTGAGGCCTGTACTTCATCCACCGTCAACCTGAGCGTGCGCCCAAGGTCGTCGACCAGTTGACGCTTGACAGGAATTCCGCCGCCCAGCCGTCCGCGAGCCAAATCCAGGACGTTCTCGATCAGGACGCCCATGCGTACCGAGCTGTTGCGGATAGCTGAAATGAGATTGAGTGAGCGCTTTTCCGTTGTCTTGGTTTCCAGCAGGTCAGCGCTCATCCGGATTGCACTCAGCGGCGTGCGCAAGTCATGCCCCAGAACAGCAATAAACTGGTCGCGCAACATTCCATGTTGCTTGGCGTCGACGAGCTGCGCCCGGGTTGTTTCCAGGCTGCTCTGGGTATCGAGACTCATCGCAATCAGTTGAGCGAACAACGTAAGGGTCTTGACGATGGCCGGCTCTTCAAGATTCGCGGGTACCGAATCGATTGCACATAAGGTACCGAAGAAGTCACCATTGGCCTTGATGATCGGGATGGAAATGTAACTCTCCAGCCCATACGTCTTAGGCGTGTGGTGGGACGAGAAAACGGGATGCTGACTGGCGTGGCCGAAGATCACCGGTTTTCGGTGTTGCCGAATTTCGTGGCAGATCGTCGATTCCACCACCAGCTCACCACCGGGTTTCAACCCGAAATTGATTGAATCATCAACGGCACACGCCACCCAGTTTTGTTCAGTGACTCTGGCGACCGCCGCAAAACGCATCCCGGTCACGTGTTTGACCATACTCAGAATGACCGGAACGGCCTCAATAGAGCCAATGGCGTCAATATCGGTAGAGAATGCTGATCTGGTCATCGGTCAACGGGTCAAGTGAAATTCTGGCAAAGATTATCGTGAAACCATCGGCGGTTCCTAAACAAACATGGCCGGCTGTCGCTGCAACGTGGGTAGCCATAAACGACTGATGTCATGGCGCAGCCGCTTTTTGCTGCATCACCCGCAGCAGTGGCTCGTATTCCGCATGGCTGGCCGGGACGATCCCGGAAGCGTCCTGAGCCTTCAGAAATGAGGCAAGGCCTTGTTGATCGTTCAACATCGCGGCGCGAATGCGCTCTTTCAGCAACGGACACAGGCTGCCGCCGAACACATAGGGATCGTAGTAGATCGGGGTCGAGCGCCACAGCACGTTGAAGGTGTCACGCGTGATTCGCCCACTGTTCAGGTACGCGTCAACCCGCACGCTGGCCACAAAGGCCGCGTCCACTCTGCCGTCCAGCAGCGCATCCAGCGACTTGTCGTGGGAGCCGGAATACACCACCGAGCTGAAAAACCGGGCCAGCGGCAGCCCCGCTTGCGCCGAAAACTCGGCATTGGGCACGACACTGCCGGAGGTGCTCGCCGGGTCGCTCAGGGCGACCTGAGTACCGCGCAATGCCTCAAGGCTGCTGGCGTCCTGGCGACGACTCAGCAAGAGTGACTGATAGTGATGCCCGGCCGGGGTGAAATAGCCGGGGCTAATGGTCAGGCTGGCGAACGGTTCGATGCGCGGATCGCGCTGGCGGGCCAGGATATAGGACGCCGGTCCCAGCCAGGCAATGTCGACGCCACCGGAGACAATTGCATCGATCACGCTTTCATAGGAAGAGGCCGGGACTATTTCCACCGGCATGCCCAGCGCAGTACTCAGGCGCGTCAGCAACGGCTGATATTCCAGCAGCAGGACTTCCACGGTTTTGTTGGTCTTCGGGATGATGGCGAAGCGCAGCGTCTGTTGACTGCACTCGGCATGAGCCAGGCTTCCTGACAGCATCGTCATCAACAAAACAGTCAGCAATATTACTGCGCGCATGCTTTTTCCATCGCGTTGGTAAAAGGGGGATATTCATGAAGCTGGGCCGCAGACAGCGGTCGACTGAAGTGATAACCCTGAACCATGTCGCAGCCGGCCAGCTTCAGGCAAATGACCTGTTCGCGGGTTTCCACGCCTTCGGCGACCACTTCCAGCCCCAGGCGTTTGGCCAGAATGATGGTGGAGGCGACGATGGGATTGTCATCGGGGCTGTTGGACAACGGCGCAATCACCGCGCGATCGATCTTCAATTTGGTCAGCGGCAGCGATTGCAGGTGGGCGAAACCTGCGTAACCCTGGCCAAAGTCGTCCAGGCTGATGGCCAGACCTGCCGCGCGCAGGCATCCAAGGTGCTCAATGCCCTGCCCTTCATGATCCAGCACCGAGGTCTCGGTGATTTCCAGTTCCAGTTGCTGCGGCTCGATGTCGTAACGTTCGAGTTCGCCGAGCAGCCTTTGGCTGAAGTCGGCCTGGCGCAACTGTATCGCGGAGATATTGATTGCCAGTCGGGTGCGATTGCCCTGTACCTGCCAGCGCGCCAGGTCCTCGCACGCCAGGCGCAGCACTTCCCAGCCGAGCGCAATGATGAAGCCGCTGCGCTCAGCCAAGGAGATAAATTGATCCGGATAGAGCAATCCAAAATCAGGGTGCTGCCAGCGCACCAATGCTTCGTAGCTTTCCACGAGCATCGAGTCCAGGCGGATCTGCGGCTGGTAGTGCAGCAGAAACTGTCGCTCGCTCAGCGCTCCGGCAAAGGCCTGTTCCAGAGTGAATTCCTTGATGTCTGCGACGTTGAGTGACGGGTCGAAAAACCGATATTGTCCGCGCCCGGCCCTTTTCGCCGAATACATCGCCGCATCAGCGCAACGGATCATGCCCTCGACGTCCTGACCGTCGCGCGGGCAAATGCTGACGCCAACACTCGGACTGGTGCTGAGCTCATGTTCTTCAAGGGAGTAAATCGCGGAAAGTTTGTCCACCAGCATTCGCGCCCAGGCGTCGATCTGCTCCTCGCTGCGCTCTCCGGCCAGCAGCACGACAAACTCGTCGCCACCAAAGCGCGCCGCTGCGTCCGTCGGCTCCAGCAGGCGGCTGATACGCCCGGCAATCGCCTGCAACAGCAAATCACCGGTCCGATGCCCCAGGGAATCGTTGATCGATTTGAAGCGATCCATATCGATGAACAAAATGGCCAGCAACTGCCGCTTGCCGCGCTGCCGGGTCAGAACCTGCGTCGCAACCTCCATGAACTGGCGCCGGTTGTGCAGACCGCTCAAGTGGTCTGTGGCCGCCGCATGACTGCTGCGTCGGTGCTCTTCTTCCAGCCGACTTATCAGGTCCTGATTGATCTGCTGGGCCTGTTCCAGTTCCGCGAATGCTTCCTGGCGCCTGTGTAAAACGCGCAGGGTCCAGATCAGGCTGCCGAGAATGAACAGCGTCATGCAGAGATTCAGCCACAGCTGCCGCTCATAAGTGAGCTGCGATGGGGCGAGGATTTCGTCGCGCTGTTGACTGACGATTACGCTGAAGCCGCGCTGTGACGTCCGGCGGTACAGGCTCTGGAATTGCGCGGTGGAGGAATACTGGGTGATTTCCCCGGACTCAATGCCGCTGCTCGACAATTCCGGGCTGAGTGCCGCGCCGGCGACCACGACGCCGCTGCTGGTAAGCCGCAACCGCTCGTGACCCTCGTTATCGAGCAAACGCATCATGCCGCTACGGCCCAGATCAATATGCTCGAAGAGTGCCGCCAGATAACCGATATCCAGCTGCACCAGAAGGATGCTGTCGAGCTCGCGCATCGAAGGATCGGCCAGCGGCAACAGGAAAGGCAGGCGCCAGTTCGGCGGCGCGGATTCGTTTTGTGCGTCTGGCAAGCCTGGCAGAAAGGGCTTGAGGCCGTTGCGCTCGATGTGGCGCTGCAATTGCGTCAGCCAATCCGCTGGCAGTTGCTGTGGTTCATCAACATGAGTGCCGGAAAGCAGGCGACCATCGCGGCCATACAGACTCATGCGTTTAAGCACCGGGTCTTCGGCAAGCATGCGCACCAGACCCCAACTGCGTTGGTCCCGGTCTTCAATGTCACTTCGCGCAACCTTGCCAATGGCCTGTGCCCGGTCGACCAACTGACGCAGGTTTTCTGCGGCGATCGTAGCGAGGTTCAGATGTTCGGCCGCCTTGGCTGCCAGCGCTTCGTCACGGGAGGTGGCTTTCTGCTGGAAGAACAACCCCCACAGAAACACCAGCGTGGCCGCACACAGCATCACCAGGAGCAACCGTAACAGGCTCAGCGAGGAAGAAAACAGGCGGATCACTACTATTCTTCCAGCCGCGAGAAAGCGCCAAATTACTCCCGATATGTAACGGAATTATTACACTGACGACTTCTGCCCTGGCCGCCTTCAGGGTCTGTTTCATGGCACCAAATCCTGCTGACCGAACCCCTTGACCAAGCCGGCACATCAACTATGATTGAACTCCAATCACTTTGAATCACACTGTGGAGGCTTGCCTTGGGCCAGAGTACAGAAACCCGCGTGGTCACCGCGCACGTTCCATTGCTTTTGGCGGAAAAAGTCGATGAGCTGGCTTTACGCCTCGATCGCTCCAAAGGCTGGATCGTAAAACAGGCCCTGTCGGCCTGGGTTGATCAAGAAGAAGAGCGCAGCCGTTTGACACTGGAAGCGCTAGCCGATGTTGATGCCGGACGTGTTATTGATCATCAATCGGTTCAGGCGTGGGCCGATAGCCTGGAGACAGACAAGCCCCTGCCGGTACCCAAGTAATGGAATTGAAGTGGACCAGCAAAGCACTCTCCGATCTTGCCCGCCTCTACGAATTTCTTGCCTTGGTCAATCGCGCGGCCGCCGCCCGTACTGTTCAACAACTGACGTCTACTCCAACGATGCTTCTCAACAATCCACGGCTGGGTGAACGCCTTGAAGAATTTGCGTCCCGGGATGTCCGGCGATTGTTGATCGGGGGCTATGAGCTACGTTACGAAATTCAGGGCTCGACGATCTATCTGCTGCGGTTGTGGCATACGCGAGAAAATCGCTAAGACGGCTACTGATTTTTCGCCGCCCGCGATCGAATGACTTGATTACGGCGCGGCATCTTCCTGAGACAACTGCGTGATCAGCGCCACGGTCAGGTAGAGCCTGGGAGCTATGCTCGACAGCTCGATGTATTCGTCATCGGCATGCAAGCCGGCACCGACGACTCCCATGGTTTCCAGCACTTCCGGTTTTGCGCTGTCCGGTACGTAGGCGTAGCCCGCATCGGTGCCGAAACGCATGGCGATAGGCTCAATGTTGTGACCGATTTCGCCATAAAGCGCCTGTGCGGTTTTTGCCAGCTGTTCGGAGCCCGGATTTTTCGCCAAGGGTGGGCGGCCTTTTTCCAGGCGCAACGTCACTTCAGTGCCATCAATGAGTTTTTTTGCCACGATGCGTTGGGCATCGGCGAGTACCCGGTCGGTTTCACTCAAGTCGGAGTAACGCATGTCAGCCTCGGCCGAGGCACTGGACGGGATGATGTTACGCTTCTCGCCGCCCTTGATCAGCGTCCAGTTGACCGTGGTTCCTTTGGCCGGATCGCCGAGATCCTTGAGCTGCAACATCTGGTGCGCCAGCTCCATGGCCGCATTGTGCCCCGCCTCAGGCGCGGAGCCGGCGTGGGATGACTTGCCCTTCACGTCGAGAATCAAACCGTTGATGCCGTTGGTGGCGACAGTCACCGCGTCTCTGTCTGGCGGCTCATACGAGAATACATAGTCGTGCTGACGGGCCAGTTCGGCGATTATTTTCTTCGAGCCTGCGGAGCCGGTTTCTTCATCAGGGTTGAACAGTACCGTGAGGGTGCCGAAGTCCTTGAACTTCTCATCCTGCAGCAGCCGCAACGAATGCAGGATCATCGCCACGCCGCCTTTGGCGTCAGCAACACCGGGGCCGTAGGCGCGCTCGCCGTCGACCTTGAACGGACGTTTCGCGGCGGTGCCTGGCCCGAACACCGTGTCGTAGTGGACCATCAGCAGAAAACTCTTGCTGCCAGTGCCCTTGATAGTGCCGACGATGTTGTCGCCAGCGGACGGGTTCGCAGGTGTCGTGATGACTTCAGCGCCCAACGCCTTAAGCCGCTCGACCAACACCGCGCTGACGGTTTTCAGGCCGGGTGCCTGGCCGGTTCCGGTATCAATGTCCACCAGCTGTTTGACGGTGGCCAGATAGGATTTCTGTTCAGCCTCGGCTTTTTTCAGCAGTTGAGCCGGTGCCAGGTCATTAGCGAATGCAGTACAGGACAAGAATGAAAACGCGAGCGCGACGGCGATGGGTGAACGTCGAATAAGCATGCTGGTTCCTTCAGATCATTGCGAATTGAAGCCCCATCTTTACCCATTGATCCTGTCAACGCCACCCACCGCTGTGGGCGTTCACGCGAACCAGGCAAAAAATACCGGGCACTCATCGCCACTCACGCAGTCTGCTTAAGACACTTCTAACCCCTCGTCGGAGCGCTCATGATTACCGTCCACCACCTCAACAACTCCCGTTCGCAACGCATCCTCTGGCTGCTCGAAGAGCTGGGCCTGCCCTACGAGATCAAACGCTACCAGCGTGATCCGAAAACCAATCTCGCCCCACCGGAACTCAAGGCCATCAACCCGCTGGGTAAATCCCCGGTGGTCGAAGACGGCCCTCATGTGCTGATCGAGTCAGGTGCCATTGTCGATTATCTGATCCGACGACACGGCAATGGCAGATTGCAGCCGGACCCTGCGACCGCCACCTACGACGAGTATGTCCAGTGGCTGCACTTTGCCGAGGGCTCGGCGATATTGCCGCTCATGCTTAACCTCTACGTCGGTCGCCTGGGCGATGCGGGTGCGCCGCTGCTCCCGCGTATCGAGTCAGAGCTGGATAACTACCTCGGCTATCTGAACAACGCCCTGGGCCTGACGCCGTATCTGGTCGGTGAAGAACTCAGCGGCGCCGACATCCAGATGAGCTTTATCGGCGAGTTCGCTAAAGCGCAGGGCAAAATCGGCCCCTACCCCCAGCTGGCAGCCTGGGTAGAAAGGCTTCAGGCGCGACCGGCCTATAAAAAGGCGATCAGTCGAGGCGGCGAGTACGCGTTCGCCAAGTAAACAGGAGATTCCTCGTCGCGCAGCAACAGTTCCGTGCAGGCTGTGTGAAAACGTCACGAGCGAAGGCAAGACAAGGCAAAAACAGGCGAAAAACGGCCGGGGTCGCGATCGACTCCAGGTGTTCTAAATAAGCATTTTCCGCCTGTTTTTAACGCAGTATTGCCGAGCGCAGTAGTTTTCACACAGTCTGCGTGGGACCGGATTTATCCGGGAAGAGGTCGGTACATCCACTGCACTTTCCTCGTCAGGAATGCCACCTTCCCGGATGAATCCGGTCCCACTGATCCTGGTTAGGGCCAATGCCTCGCCAGCAAGTTGGCTCCTACAACCTGATTTCCGCACGAATGTGAAAATTTCGTTATTGACTGATAACAATTTGCAATCACGACTGATAGTATTTGCGCCTAAGAATCAGTCGTATTGCCAAGGAGGCTTTTCACCATTCCCCTGCACTTCAGGTACTCGTCCCATGGTCTTCGCCTTTCCGTCGCGCCCAACCCTGCTCGCACTGTGCTGTTCCGTCAGCTTCATGGCCCACGCCGCCGCCCCGGTTGAACTGGGTGCCACTGATGTCAACGCCGAAGCGGTCAAGGCCAATTCGAACACGCTGCCTGAAACTTTCGCTGGCGGGCAGGTAGCACGAGGCGGGCAAATGGGTGTGCTGGGCAACCAGGACAACATGAATGTGCCATTTGTCATGACCAGCTATACCTCGAAGCTGATCGAAGACCAGCAAGCCGAGGACGTCGGTGACGTGCTGCTCAACGATCCGTCGGTGCGCCAATCCTATGGTTTCGGCAACCAGGCGCAGGTGTTCGTCATTCGCGGCCTGCCGCTCAATGGCGATGATATTTCCTACAACGGGCTGTACGGCGTACTACCACGCCAGATTCTGTCCACCGACGCCATCGAACGCGTTGAAGTGTTCAAAGGCCCGAATGCCTTCATCAACGGTGTGAGCCCTACCGGCAGTGGCCTGGGCGGCGGCGTCAACTTGCAACCCAAACGTGCTGGCGACACACCGACGCGTCGCTATACCCAAGACATCAGCTCCGATGGTCGTATCGGCGAGCACCTGGACATCGGCCAGCGCTTCGGCGATGACAATCGCTTCGGCGCGCGCGTCAACCTCAGCCAGCGCGAGGGCGAAACCGCTGTCGACGACCAGGATCAGCGCACCAAGTTGTTCGTCGCCGGCCTGGACTATCGCGGCGACAAATTCCGCGTGTCTTCAGATTTCGGTTATCAGAAACAGCGCGTCAACCATCTGCGCAACACCGTGCAACTGGGTACCGCGACCAGCATTCCGACCGCTCCCGACGCCAGCCATAACTACGGCCAGAGCTGGACCTACACCGAAACCGAAGACACCTTCGGCATGATGCGCGGTGATTGGGACCTGAACGACAGCTGGACGGCCTACCTGGCCGGTGGCGTCAAGCACACCCGCGAAACCGGGGTTTATGGCACGCCGACACTGGTGGGCAACTCCGGTACCGCCACCATCAGCGGATCGGAAATTCCGCACAATGAAGACAACACCAGCTTCAGCACCGGCCTGAATGGCCGTTTCCAGACTGGCCCGATCAGCCATCAGATCGCGATTGGCGCTTCGACCATCTGGACCGAGCAGGAAAACGCCTACATCTTTTATCGTCCTACGGTGGGCAATACCAATATCTACAACGCCAACAAGCTGGCCAAACCTACCGACGGCTACTTGACCGGCGGCGACATGGGCGATCCTGGCGTCACGGGTAAAACCCGCAATCGCAGCCTGGCGATTTCCGATACCCTGGGCCTGTTCGATGACAGCCTGTTGCTCACCTATGGCGTGCGTCGCCAGCAACTGCGCGTGGAAAACTATTTCTACGACGGCAGCACCGTGAACGGCCAAGCAAATGCCGCCAACGACGGTAGCCGCAGCTCGATCTACGACGAGGCGATCACCACGCCGGTGTACGGCATTGTCTACAAGCCCACCGAAATCATTTCGCTGTACGCCAACCGCATTGAAGGTCTGGCCAAAGGGCCCGTTGCCTCGGGTACCGGTATCACCAACCTCGGTGAAGCCTTCCCGCCGGGTCGCACCAAGCAACTGGAAGCCGGCATCAAGCTGGACATGCAGACCTTCGGCGCCAATCTGGGTGTGTTCCGCATCGAGCGGCCTACCGACGGCTTTGTGGATGCCGCCAGCCGCTTGTATGTGCGTGACGGTGAGCAGGTCAACAAAGGTATTGAGTTGAGCGTATTCGGCGAGCCGATTGAAGGCCTGCGTTTGATGGCCGGTGGCACCCGCATGACCTCCGAACTGAAAAACACCTCCGGTGGCCTCAACGACGGCAACCACGCGATTGGCGTGCCGACCTTCCAGCTCAACGCCAGCGCAGACTGGGATATCCCTGGCCTGGAAGGCGCAGCGCTCAACGCTCGCATGCTGCGCACTGGAGGGCAGTACGCAGACCAGGCCAACAACCTCAGCCTGCCCACCTGGAACCGCTTCGACGCTGGCGCACGTTACAAGATGCGGGTTGAACAGAAAGACCTGACCTTGCGCGTGAACGTGGAAAACATCACCGACAAGAACTACTGGGCCTCCGCCAACGGCGGTTATCTGACCCAGGGCGAGCCACGTCTGGTGAAATTCTCGGGCACCATCGACTTCTGATTCACCCGATCCCTAGGACCGGCTTTAGCCGGGAGATTGCCTCCCGGCTGAAGCCGGTCCTACGGAAATCATGGCGTTCCAGCGGCTTCAACGTTGACCTCCAGTGGATCGACAAAATCAACGGGCAGCGCGTCCGGCACCTCCCTCGATTGCTCCAGCAAATCGTTCAACTCGGCATGCAACCGCTGCAAGGCACCTTCCTTATCGACCCACCATTCGGTGGACCACAAGCGCAGCAGATTCCAGCCCAGGCCGCGCAGGATAGCCCCGCGCACCTTATCGCGATCACGAGCGGTTGCAGCGCTGTGATACGTCGCGCCGTCGCATTCGACACCCGCCAGGTAATCGCCCGGACGATCGGGATGAACAACCCCCAGATCAATCCGGAAACGTGACACGCCGATCTGCGGCACCACTTGCCAGCCCATCCGTCGCAGCCCTTGCGCCACAGCCTCCTCAAACGGCGAATCGTAACCGCCCAACGAACCCTGAACTGCCTCGGCCAATGCACTCGGACCGCGCTGGGCAAATTCGATGAAGTGTTTGAGATCACGCACCGCGCGGGCATTGGTGCGGTTGAGATCGATCATCGACGGATCGAACGACGAGAACACCAGCATCTCGCGACGCGAACGGGTAATGGCGACGTTCAGCCGCCGCCAACCGCCGTCCTTGTTCAGCGGCCCGAAGTTCATCGACATCACCGGCGCACCCGGCTCGGTAGGCCCGTAGCCAACGCCGAGCATGATCAGATCGCGCTCGTCGCCCTGTACGGTTTCCAGATTCTTCACCACAACCGGCTCAGTCTGGCTGTCCTGAAAGAAGGGTTCGATCTGCGGGTATTGCTGACGGGCAGCGTCCATCAGGTCATTGATGAGCTTCTGCTGATCGGAGTTCAGCGTGATGATACCGATTGAATATCCCGCAGCAATGAACGCCGGATCAGTGAGACGCTTGACCGTTTCCTGGACGATTGCTTCGGCTTCCACCTGGTTGCAGCGCCCCTTGCCCTTGGCATAAACGCCTTCGACACGCCGCCACTCGACGGCGCTGGCCCGGGTTTCAGCCGCCGGAAAGGTGATCAGGCTGCCGTCGTAATACCGGTGATTGGAAAACGCGATCAGGCTTTCATGGCGGCTGCGGTAGTGCCAGCTGAGGCTGTGACTTGGCACGCCAGCACCCAGGCATTCGTCGAGAATGCTTTCCATGTCTTCGGCGGTATCGTCGTCCTCGGCATTTGCACTCCGGTTGAAAAAGTTGGTTGGCGGCATCTGACGCGGGTCACCGGCAATGATCACCTGTTTGCCCCGTGCGATGGAACCGATAGCGTCCCAGGGCGCAATCTGCGACGCCTCGTCAAAGATCACCAGATCGAACGGCGGCTGATCGGCCGGCAGGAACTGGGCAATCGACAGCGGACTCATGAGCATGCACGGTGCCAGACGGTTCAGCGCGTCGCCCATCTCGATGGCCAGCTGACGAACCGGCTTATGTCGACGGGATTTTTGCAGCTCATGCTTGAGAATGGCGAAGCCGCTGTTTTTGGCAATGTCGTTCTTCGACGGAATCAGACCGCACAGCTTTGCGCGAATGTAACGTACGGTGAGTTTCGCCAACTCGTCGTCCAGACGGTTGAACGTGGCGATGTCGCTCATATGCTCGGCAGCAACGAAGGTTCTCAGCAACGGTTCGCTGTCGATGCCCACCGTGGCGAACCAGTGGGAATACGCCGTAACAAATGTCTCCTCAACGGCCGATGGCAGCAAGCGGCCCTGTTCCAGCGCCTGAGCCAAAGGTGCCAGACCAGCTTCGCGCGCTTGCTCGCGGACCCGGCACCAGTCGCACCAGGCCTTGAGTTGCCCTTCCTGTTGCGAGATAGCAGCGCACGTCGTACGAAGTTCGGCAACGCTCGGAAGCATTTCGCTATCGGTCATGGTCAGCTCGGCAATTAGCCGGGCGGCGTCATCGTAGCGGGCCAAGGCTTGCTGCAATGTCGCCAGCGCCGCAGCGATCTGACCGCCCGTGCCGAGCATGTCGTTGGCTTCTATCACCAACCGTGCCACGGCACTGCGCAACGCGATCAACTGTTCCGGTGATTCAACCAGCGACCTGAGCCGGGCACGCAAATTTTCGGCCAGCACCACGGCTTTGAGGGTGCGTGCGCCGTCGCTGGCAAGTTCGTTCCAGCCGGGAATCGATTGCAATTGGGGAGCAAGATTGTCCAGCTCCAGCAATTGCGCCTGCAAACGTTCAAAGATCAGCAGATCACCTGGGACGTCCGGCAAACCCGCAGCACCACCGACCGACGCCAGCTGCGTGGCGATCTTCTTCTTGGCGAGGCTGGCGAAGAACCAGAACTTGCCCTCGGCTTCATGCCAGTCCCTGCGCATGGCCTCGACCGGAACCCGGCGACAGGCTTCCTCGGCGTAGTTCAGCGACAGACTCTCCTCCAGTTCGCGATAATCGGCGAGCAGCTGGCAGGCATGCCGGGCAGCTTCGATTCGCGCAATGGCATCCGGGGCAAAGGCGAAGGAAAGGTTCAGGCCATGGCACTCAACGAGCAGACCGGCCAGATCATTCAGCCGTTGAAGGTGCGCCACTTCCGTCACCGGCAGCGACAAGTGCGTCACCGCCAGCATCCTTTCAGCAGCGCTTACCAGCGCATCAAGCGCCTGAGGCAATTCACGGGCGGCGCTGACGATCTGCGCTTGCCAGGCGTTGGACCATTGGGTCTGCGCCAAGGCGCCAAAACTGCCCGACAGGTCCCGAGCAGCGGAACCGTTGAGCCCAAGGCGTCGGGCGAGATCCAGCAAACCAGCGTACTGGTCCGCAGTGTGTTCAACGCCTGCCGGCCACGCCAGGCGCGGCGTCGCGGGACCATGGTCGCGCACGACACGACCGATGGCCTGATGCAGAGACAGGCCGTTCGGTCTACGCCGATGCAACACCTCGACCATTTGATTGAGTCGCGCCCGCAGCGTCTGCAATCTGCCGGCCTCACGCTGCCACTCCTCGGCGCTCAAGGCGTCGCGTACGTCCCAGGCGCGGTCCAGTTGCTTGAGCACCTCGACCTTCGACGCTTTGCTTGAATGCAGCTCCAGGCAAAACTCGCCCAGGCCTTTCTCTGCCAGACGGCGATACACCACGTCGAGTGCTGCACGCTTTTCCGCCACGAACAGCACGCGGCGACCGAGGGCCAGGTTGTGGGCGATCATGTTGGCAATGGTCTGCGACTTGCCGGTGCCGGGCGGCCCGTCGAGCACAAAGCTGTGTTTTCCGGCAGAAGCCACCACCGCCGATAACTGCGACGAGTCTGCCGCTAACGGAGTGAACAGCTGGGCCGGTGTGACCGTCGCGTCGAGCTGCTCGGGGCGCGGGAAATCCTCGGAACCAGCAAAACCTTCGCCGCCTGCGTCGCGCTCCAGCAAATGCCGCACCAGCGGGCTTTGCAGCAGCTGTGCGGCGTTCGCGTTGAGGTCTTTCCACATCAGGTACTTGGCAAACGAGAAGGTGCCGAGCACCAGTTCGGTAGTGACTTCGAATCCTGGCACATCGCGTACGGCGCGGCGCACCTTATTCCAGATGCCCACCACGTCGATACCGCTTTCGTCGCCGGGCAAATCGCCGTCCAGCCCCGGAATGACCAGCTCAAAATCGTGACGCAACAGCTCCAGCAACGTCAGGTTGAAGCGTGGCTCTTCATCCAGCAGACTCAGGGTTACCCCCGACAAGGCGCTTTTACGTTCAAGTTTGACGGGCAGCAGAATCAGCGGCGCAGAGTAGGTTTTCGGGTCGTCGGCACTTTTTTTCCACTTAAGAAAACCAATCGCCAGAAACAGCGTGTTCGCCCCGCCCTCCTCCAGATCGCTGCGCGCCTTGCGAAACAGATCAATCAGGGTCGCTTCGAGTTTGGGTTTTTCCAGACTGGCGAGCACTTCGCCACGGACCAGCGCCTGACGCGCGACCTCATCGACCAGACTTGCAAGATTCTGCTGTTCATACAGGGCAGTGTCGCGGCCACTGCTGTTCAGGTCCGGCACGGGCAGGACGCGAATGCGCTGGCCGCTGGACAGCAGATCTTCCAGAGCCGCCGGATCAGGACACAACAAACGCACGCCTTTGGCGCTGTCCGGCAGGTGCAGCAAGCGATTGCGGGTGGTGAGGTCGAGCAGTTTGCGCTGCCAGAGCGTCAACTTGCCTGCCGGTCCATCGCTGCTGTCGTTGATTTCCACATCGAAACCGGGCAATAGCGGCGCTTCTTCCAGGCCTTCAACAGCCGCTGGCGTTTCATCCGTCTCGGCGGGCGAACTCGGGTCGGGGGCCAGGGCTAGCGGGCGAATCTTCTGCATCCGCGCGCGATGCACGTCGATGGCCATGATGAACTGTTCATCGTCCAGTTGCCGCTCAGCGGCAGCGATCGCCTGACTGAAACCGGGCACGGGTGCCTGAGTCGCCAAGGTGGTTTCGAACACCACCATTTCCTTCAAGTCCAGGCGCTTGCGCACCGCCGACGCTTCGTCGGTCAACAACTGCGAGAACTCCTGGGGCTGTAGCCAGACACCCGCGAAAGCGTGGCCTTTGGTCATGATCAGCAAGGCATTCAACCCGGCCTGCTCCAGCGCGGCGGCAAACAGCAGCGCGGTATCCAGACAGGTCGCCACGCCGTTTTCCAGGATCATGCCCGGCGGCCGGATTCGCTGGCCTTGCTGCTCGAAACTGGCGGGCGGCAGCGCGTAGCTGAGCTTGAAACTGCAGACGCCAGACCAGATCGCCGAAGCCAGTTCCCAGGTCCGCGTGCGTGACTTGCTTTCATAGCCGTCGATGCCGTCTTTCTTCCCGGCGCCTCGCAACACCTGCGAAGCAGCTTTGAGCACACGGTCGACCGCCGGATCATTGGGCATGCAGAACGCGGCCAGCAACTCAGGCATGGCGCTGAGACCGCCCCACTCCGTGCGCGCCAGCAGTTCGGTTGCAAAGCGTTGTTCCACCAGCAACTCGTCGCCGTGGCTCAGGCGCAGCACGACTGCAGCGCCAAGGCTTTCAGTGAGGCCTGCCAGATAACCGGCGTTGAGCTTGATATCGCGTTCGTTGATGCTCAGACGATCGCCGGGATTCAAGCGATCAATATTCCAGGTGCGGGTTTCGACAAAAGCGGGGTCGGTGCCAAGGGTCAGCACCAGATCCTGAAAAGGTTGTTCAGTCTGGTTCCAGAGGCTCAGCTCACGTACCAGCGGCACAGCATTCTGGTGGGAGGCGAAACCGATCTTGCGGGCGATCAGCGCCTCAATCTTGATGCTCATTCATGGGCTCCTCGAGCGGCCTGCGCTCGCCCCCTGACGGGAGGGGGCGAGAAAAAGACGCCTATAGTCCATGACTGCCTGTCGATTTGAAATGATTTATCCCGCAGACCAGATGAAATCCGCCCAACGTCAGCGGCGAATGGAATCCGGATGCTCGGAATCGTCGCGCACCATCAGCATAATGGCGTCGCGTTTTTCCAGAAGATGGTGGCGCAAGATGCTGCTCAAGCGCTTGCCGTCGCGCGCCTGCAAGGCCTCGATCATTTCTTCGTGATCGTGCAACGCCCTTTCCCACTTCGGTGCCTGTTGGTTGGACAGGAAGCGCAACGCGTGGATGCGTCGGTTCAAGGACAGATACACCTGACGCAGCGCCGAATTGCGCGCCGCAAGGTTGATCAGATCGTGAATCGCCCGGTTCCGCTGGTAGTAACCCGGCAGGTCATTCTGGTTCTTGCTGACCACCATCGCATAGTGCAGCGCCTTGATCTCATCAAGCTCCTGAAGCGTGATGCGTTCACAGGCCAGTTCACCGGCGAAGGCTTCGATGCCGCTCATCAGCTCGAACGTCTCGCGAATTTCCAGTTCCGACATGCGCGCAACACTCGCGCCACGGTTCGGATTGATCTCGATAAGGCCTTCGACCGCCAACACCTTGAGCGCCTCACGCAGCGGCGTCCGGGAAATGCCAAGGGTTTCGCACAGTTCGCGCTCGTTGAGTTTCCTTCCAGGTGGCAGCACGCCCTCGGTGATGAAGCTGCGCAGGTGTTCCACGACGGTGTCGTGCAAGCGCTGGCGCTCGACCTTGACCATCGGCCTGGGACTGCCAAGCTCGACCAGACCCTCAATATTTTGCATGCAAAATCCTCATCTGCATCGCTTGAGTGCGACGCCTTATTCGATATCAGCCCCACTAATGCCGAATATTAGCCCAAATATGACGTTTGACACAGCAAGAAGGCGTGCTAACGTATTTTGAATTCAAAATACAAAAACAAGAAGGAGTCACTCATGCTGAAGCTTGATTACCATCCCGCCGGCCGTCACTTTCTGCAAATTCCGGGTCCGAGCCCGGTTCCGGATCGCATTCTGCGCGCCATGAGCTATCCCACCATCGACCACCGTGGCCCGGAGTTCGGCGAACTGGGGCTCAAAGTGCTGGACGGTATCAAACAGATTTTCAAGACCCGGCAACCGGTGGTGATTTACCCCGCGTCGGGCACCGGCGCCTGGGAAGCGGCGCTGTGCAACACGCTGAGCACAGGCGATCAGGTGTTGATGTTCGAAACCGGCCATTTCGCAACGCTCTGGCAAAAAATGGCCCTGAGCCTGGGCCTCAAACCGCAATTCATCGGGCATCCGGGTATCGAGGGCTGGCGCGGCGGTGTCGATGCGCAAATGATCGAGACGCACCTGCGCGCAGACAGCAGTCACGCCATCAAAGCAGTCTGCGTCGTGCATAACGAAACCAGCACCGGCGTTACCTCGGACATCGCTTCGGTGCGCAAGGCCATTGACGCCGCCGGTCACCCGGCGCTGCTGCTGGTGGACACCATTTCCGGCCTCGGTTCAGCTGACTACCGCCATGATGAATGGGGTGTCGATGTCACTGTGTCCGGTTCTCAAAAAGGCCTGATGCTGCCGCCGGGCATCAGCTTCAATGCGGTTTCGCCCAAAGCCCTGGAAGCCAGCAAAACCGCAGGCTTGCCGCGAAGTTTCTGGGCCTGGGACGAAATTATCGAAATGAACAAAACCGGCTATTGGCCGTACACCCCCAATACCAACTTGTTGTATGGCCTGTCCGAAGCCTTGGACATGATCCTGGGTGAAGGCCTGGAAAATGTGTTCATCCGCCACAACCGCCTGGCCCACGCCTGCCGCACTGCGGTGAATGCCTGGGGCCTGGAAATCCAGTGCGCCGATCCAGCGGTATACAGCCCGGTGCTGACCGGGGTGATGACCCCAGAAGGCATCGACGCCGATGCCGTGCGCAAGATTATTTACGAGCGCTTCGACATGTCGCTGGGAACGGGCCTGGGCAAGATGAAAGGCCGCATGTTCCGGATCGGCCATTTGGGTGACTGCAACGATCTGATGCTGATGGCCACCCTGACCGGCTGTGAAATGGGCCTGCAATTGGCCGGCATCAAGCTGCAATCGAGTGGTGTATTGGCGGCAATGGATTATCTGGGAGGGCAATCCGTACCGTTCAGGCGCGAATGATGTGAAAGGAGCTGCGATCACCCGAATATCGCAGCTCCTCGATGTGACTCAACTATCCCGAATCATCGCGTTAGTCAGCGATAACAATAAGAAACTGGAGATAGATCATGAAGTTTTTACGTCTGCGCCCCACCACGGTGGTGCTGTTCATGCTGTGCGCCATGTACTTCATTACCTACCTGGACCGCGTCAACGTCAGTACGGCGGCGGTCGGGTTCGGCAAGGAATTCAACCTCACCAAAACGGAGATTGGCATTGTCTTCTCCGCGTTTGCCTATCCCTACCTCGTTTTTCAAATCATCGGCGGCTGGGTCAGTGACCGGTTCGGCGCCAAACGCACGCTGATTTTCTGCGGGTTGATCTGGGCAGGTGCAACGGTCTTGACCGGACTGGCCGGTGGTTTTATCTCGCTGATCGTGGCCCGCGTGCTGTTGGGCCTCGGTGAAGGTGCGACCTTCCCCGCTGCCACTGCAGCAATGTCGCGCTGGGTACCCAAGGAAAAACGCGGCTTTGCCCAAGGCATCACCCATGCGTTCGCCCGTCTTGGCAATGCCGTGGCACCGGCGGCGATGATCGCAGTCATGGCCACGTATGGCTGGCGGGAATCGTTTTATGTGTGCGCCGGGATCAGCTTTGTCTGGGTAATACTCTGGGCCGTGGTCTTCACTGAACTGCCCAAGGACCATCCGCGCATTTCCCAACAAGAGCTGGCAGTGTTGCCGGCCCCTAAAGTGAAAAGCACCATTCCACTCGCCTGGGGACGACTGTTCAAGCGCATGGCACCCGTGACTATCGTGTATTTCTGCTATGGCTGGACGTTGTGGTTGCTGCTCAGCTGGGTGCCGATGTACTTCATGAACATGGGCCTGGACCTGAAAAACACCGCGATCTTTTCCTCAACGGTGTTCTTCGGCGGCGTGGTAGGCGATACGCTGGGCGGCATCGTCAGTGATCGCATCTACGCGCGCACCAAAGACCTGAACAAAGCACGCAGCCGGATGGTTGCCATCTGCCTGACGCTGACGCTGATTTCTCTGATCCCCTTGATGTTCACCAAGGACATACATGTGTCCCTGGCCTGCCTGGCTATCGGCTTTTTCTTCTCCGAGATGACGATTGGGCCAATGTGGGCCATCCCGATGGACATTGCGCCGGATCATTGCGGTACGGCCAGCGGCATGATGAACACCGGCTCGGCCATGGCCGCGATTGTCAGCCCTGTGGCGGCGGGATTGCTGATCGACAAATTCGGCAACTGGCAGCTACCCTTCCTGGTCAGCATCGTGCTGCTGGCGATTGGGGTGATTCTGTCCTTTCGCATGAAGCCGCAGAACAAGTTTGAGTATGTCAAAGCAGCTGTTCCGCTAACGCCCGATGCGCAAGCCTCGACTGTCATCAGTAAATAACCGGTAGCCAGCCTCCGCCCGCGGGCGGGGTCTGGACGCAAATGGAGCGACCTCTTGAACTCAGCAACCTCACCTTCGCGCCTGGCGCAATTGCTTGTCGATGCACACCGCGAGCGCAGCCCGTTGGGCGAATTGGACGCTGATTTGCAGCCAGCGGACAAGGACGCTGCATACCAGATCCAGCAGGAAATCCTGCGCTTGCGTGGCGTTGCGCCCGGAGGCTGGAAGATCGGCTCGAAATCCCATACCGGCCCCATTCAGGGATCGCCGTTGCCACAGAACTGTCTGTTCGCCTCGGCCAGCCAGTTTGATCGCTCGGCTTACCCGCCACCGGGCGTGGAACTGGAAGTCGCCTTTCGCTTTAATCGCGCATTCACCCCGCGCGACGAGGCCTACAGCGATGAAGAGGTCATGGCGGGCATCGGCGAAATGGCCGCAACCATCGAACTGGTTTCCAGCCGCTTTGCCGCCTGGCCGAAAATCGAACCGCTGACGCAACTGGCCGACCTGCTCAATCACGGCGCGTTGATCGTCGGCGAATTCGTGCCTTACGAAGACAGCTTCGATTTCGTCAATCCAACCCTTGAGCTGACACTGAACGGCGCCAGCATCGTGCCTTCGGCGGTCGCCAATCCAGCGGGTGATCCGCGCCGTTTACTGCCGTGGCTGGTCAATCATCACACCCGCCAAGGGTTGACCGTGCCCAGGGAGTTCGTGATAACCACCGGGTCTTACACCGGGATATTTTTCGCTGAAAGTGCCGGCGAAGTCAGCGGTAAAATCCTCGGGTTGCCGGCGATTTCCCTGACGCTGGTTTAGCTATATAAAGCCGTAAAAAAACCCGCCAGTCTGGTGGGTTTTTTGTGTGCCAGCGTTTATTCCGGGCGACGCTCGTAGTTGCGATAAACCGGATACCAGAAGTGCTCGTCGATGGCATCGCGTAGCGCTTGTTCAGACGCTGGCTCGGCGACCAGATCACGCTGCGCAGCCAGGCCGACCGCCAGGGCGATACGCTTGCTTACTGCCTGGACATCGCGCAACGGCGGCAACATCTGCCCTTCCCCGGCACTGTCGGCCAATGCCTGGGCCGAGGCCATGAGCATGCCGTCAGTGATGCGCGTTGCCTTGCTGGCAATCGCGCCCAGGCCGATGCCGGGGAAGATGTAGGAGTTGTTGCACTGCGCGATAGGAAAGGTTTTGCCAAACAACTCGATGGGCAGAAACGGGCTGCCGGTAGCGATCAGCGCCTTCCCGTCGGTCCATTGCAGAATGTCTTTGGGGTGGGCTTCGATCTGCGAAGTCGGGTTGGACAACGGCATGATGATCGGTTGTGCACAATGCGCATGCATGGTCTGGATGATCGGCTGGGTGAACAAACCGGCTTTGCCTGACACGCCAATCAACACCGTGGGTTTCGCATTGCTTACCACGTCCTGCAGCGACGGCCAGTCTGCGTCGAAATCCCATTGCGCCAGAGACTCGCTGGAATGCGCCAGGCGCTGCTGGAAATCATAGAGATCCGGCTGGCGATCAGTCAGCAAGCCTTTGCTGTTGAGCAGAAATACCTGACTGCGCGCCTGGGCTTCGCTCAAACCTTCCAGCTGCATCGCCGCAATGATCTGCTCGGCAATCCCGCATCCGGCCGAGCCGGCGCCTACAAACGCAACGGTCTGGTCCGACAGACGCTGACCCTTGACCTTACAGGCTGCAAGTAAGGTTCCGACGGTGACAGCGGCGGTGCCCTGGATATCGTCGTTGAAGCAGCACAACTGATCGCGATAACGCGCCAACAGCGGCATGGCGTTGATCAGGGCAAAGTCTTCGAATTGTAGAATCGCCTCGGGCCAGCGACGTTGAACACCCTCGACAAAAGCCTGAAGGAAAGCATCATATTCCGCGCCGCGAATACGCTGTTCCCGACGCCCGAAATACAACGGATCAGCCAGCAAGCCCGGATTATTGGTGCCAACATCCAGTACTACCGGCAAGGTGTAGGCCGGACTGATCCCGCCGCAAGCGGTATACAACGACAGCTTGCCGATAGGAATGCCCATGCCGCCAACGCCCTGATCGCCAAGCCCCAGAATGCGCTCGCAATCACTGACGACGATGACTTTTACATGGTCCTTGGTGACATTGTTGAGGATCTCGTCGATGCGGTCGCCGTCGGCAATACTGATGAACAAGCCGCGATGGCTGCGATAAATCCGCGAGAATTCCTGGCAAGCCTTGCCCACCGTCGGCGTGTAGATAATCGGCAGCATTTCATCGAGATGCTCGTCGACCAGGCGGAAGAACAGGGTTTCATTGAAATCCTGAATCGAGCGCAGCAGGACATGCTTGTCCAGATCGGTCGCACAACCCTGAAACTGGTGATAGGCGCGCTGGACTTGTTGCTCGATGGTTTCGATCTGCTGTGGCAGCAAGCCTTGCAAATGCAACGTGTCGCGCTCGTGCTGGGTAAACGCCGTGCCCTTGTTCAGCAAGGGATTACCGAGCAACGTCGGACCAACAAAAGGGACTAATAGGGCTTGATCGGTGGAATCACTCATTTCAATCTCCTGCGTCGTTTTTTGTATTTTGAATTCAATATACACCGATGAATTCGGATTGAAAGATGACGTGCAGCAGAGACGATAGTCCGTAGAAACGAATCTGGTCGCGAAGGTTTTGTCTCGGGTTCGAAATGATGGGTGGATGTACCGACGATTCGCGGGCAAGCCTCGCTCCAACGGATCTACGCAACATTCACGATAGGACGTACAGCCGCTGTATTTGCGTCTACTGGAATGCCGTCTTCCCGGATAAATCCGGTCCCACACAATCAGCGCGATCCAGTGGGACCGGCTTTAGCCGGGAAGGCGCCGGTTCAGACAATACATCTGCGGCGCCTGGCGGTTGACCCCAGACATAGAATCTCCAACGAAACCGAGGCTTCGGCTTCGGCTTTTGATTTCGCTTTTCCGTGCCGCGATCTGGCAGACACCGCCAAACGCGCGTCGGGTCACGTTCGCCCTAATGAAAAACCAAACGGAGTACACCCCAAACTTCATGTCTGGGGGTTGCTCACGAACATAGAATCTCCAACGGGTAGAGATGGTTAGCAAAACCGGTCAGAGGCCGGGCCGACGCATTGCACGTCAGCCCAGCCGTTCGGTTACCGCTACAACCTTATGGCTTGGCGATGTCCGTTCGCGACACTGCTGGCGATTCCTTCGGCAGCGTGTCCCGCAGTTGCTTGACTTGCGCTGCAGTCACCGCTGGCGCCTGATTACCCCAGCTGCTGCGGATGAAGGTCAGCAGTTGTGCCACCTCCTGGTCCGACATACGCCAGGCGAAACCGGGCATGCCCAGTTCGGAAGGTGCCGTCGCGGTAGCGGGCAACTTGCTGCCTGCCAGCACCAGACGGATCATCGACACCGGATCTTCCGACAGCACCGACGAGTTACCGGCGATTTTCGGGAACACCCGCTCGTAACCCTGACCGTTGGTGCGGTGGCAGGCGGAGCAGTTATCGACGTACAACTCGGCGCCACGACTGCCCTCTTCCCCGGCAGCCAACGCTTTGGCTGTGGCTGGATCGGCCTTGAAGCTTGAGACCTGACGCTCGCTGGCGGGCAACGTTTTCAGGTAGGCGGCCACCGCCTGCAGATCGCCATCATTGAGGCGCTGGGTGCTGTGAACCACCACATCGCCCATTGCGCCGCCCAATACCGCATGGGTCGTGCTGCGTGCGCTGCGCAGGGTCGCGACGATATCGTCGGCGCTCCAGTTGCCCAGGCCGTCCGCCGGATTGCCGCGCAGGTTGACCGCCAGCCAGCCATCAATCACCGGTCCGCCTGACAGATAAACCGGACTGGACTCATCCAGCGCTTTTTCCTGCAAGGTCACCGCACGCGGCGTATGGCAACTGCCGCAATGCCCAAGGCCTTGAACCAGATAGGCACCGCGTGCCACCTGGGAGTCCTTGTAGCCGTCGGCCTTGAAAGCCACTGCATCAGGCTCCGGCGCGAACACCTTGCGCCAGATCGCCAGCGGCCAGCGCATCGACAACGGCCACGCCACATCGTTGGCGCGGTTTTCGGCGTTGACCGGCGCGACGCCATGCATGAAGTACGCGTACAGCGCCCGCAGGTCGTCATCGCTGATCTTCGCGTAGGCCGGATAAGGCATCGCCGGATACAAGCTGCTGCCATTGGCCGCGATGCCGTGACGAATCGCCCGGTCAAAGTCAACCAGCGAGTACGCGCCAATGCCGGAGGTTTTGTCAGGCGTGATATTGCTGCTGTACAGCGTGCCGATCGGTGAGGCAATCGGCAGGCCACCGGCGAACGGCTGACCACCTTTCGCGGTGTGACAAGCCGTGCAGTCGCCCGCATCAGCCAGGTAACGGCCTTTCTCGATCAGCGCCGCCTGCTGCGCTTCGGGCGCGGCCTGCAGCGCACGGGTGTGCGTCGGCCAGAAGGCGAAGGCCAACAACACGACCAGCACCACTACGCCCAGTCCAACCAGGCTCAGGAGAAACTTTTTCATGGGTTTCGCTCCTTATGCCTGAACCAGCGGGCCGGGGTTTTTCAGGTACTGCTCGCGAATGGCCTTGGCAGACCAGTACGCCAGCGCACCCACCATTCCGGTCGGGTTATAGCCGTTGTTTTGCGGAAACGCGTTGGCACCAATGGCGAACACGTTATGCACGTCCCAGGATTGCAGATACCGGTTCAACGCCGAGGTCTTCGGGTCGCTGCCCATGATCGCGCCGCCACAGGTATGGGTGCTCTGGTACTTGGTGATGTTGTAGTGCTCGCCCGGTTTTTTCGCGTCGCCGGCAACGGCGGTCGGGTTGAGGATTTTCGACATTTCCAGCGCCTTGCCTACCAGGAATTGCGAGGCCTTGATTTCATTGTCGTGCCAGTCGAAGTTCATCCGCAGCAATGGTCGCCCGAAGCCGTCCTTGTAGGTCGGATCAAGGCTCAAGTAATGCTGACGGTACGACATGCACGCGCCCTGCACTTCGAAGTAGAACGAGTGACGGAACGCATCGCTCGCCGCCTGTTTCCACTGCGTGCCCCAGGCTGGCGTGCCCGGCGGTACGTTGATCCCGCGCACCGGACCGGCACCCGGTTGACGGGCCCAGATGATGCCGCCGCCGACAAAACCGGCCTTGGCATTGTCCAGCTGGTTGCCGTTGAGATTGTCCATGGTCGTGCCCGCGCCACCGATACCGATGAACTGGTTGGCCTGCACTTCCTTGCCGAAAAACAGCACCACGCGATTGAGGTTCTGGTACGAGTAGTTGCGGCCGATGGTGCCTTCGCCAGTCTGCGGGTCGTAGGGTTTGCCGATACCCGAGAGCAGCATCAAATGCACGTTGAACAGGGAAAACGCGCAGAGCAGGACCAGATCGGCCTGCTGCTCGACTTCGTGGCCCTGAGCATCCAGGTAGGTAACGCCGGTCGCCTTCTTGCCATCGCTGTCGAGATTGACTTTCAAAACCTGCGCATTGGTGCGCAAGTCGAAGTTCTTGCGCTGGCGCAGCACGGGCAGAATGCTGATGTTTGGGCTGGCCTTGGAGTAGTTCAGGCAACCGTAATCGCTGCAGAATCCGCAGGCATTGCACGGACCCATCTGGCAGCCATACGGATTGACGTAAGGCGCCGATGCGTTGGACGCCGGGATCGGATACGGGTCCCAGCCCATTTCCCGGGCCGCGCCGTAGAACATTTCCGCGCCGAGATAATTAGGGTTCGGACCCAGCGGGAATTCACGCGAGCGCGAGCCTTCGAACGGGTTGCCGCCCAGCTGTTTCGCGCCTTGAATCACACCGGCCTTGCCGGAAGTACCGCAGACGTATTCGAAGTGATCGAAATGCGGTTCAAGGTCTTCGTAGGTGACCGGGAAATCCTGGATGGTCATGTCGCTGGGAATGAATTTCGCGCCATAACGCTGCTCGACATTGCTGCGCAGCTTGAAGTCTTCCGGCAACGCGCGGAAGTGGCAGCCAGACCAGTGACTGCCCGCACCGCCCACACCCGTGCCGGGTTTGAACGAACCCATCTGTCGATACGGCACGGCGGTGGACGTCAGGTTATGCCGCGCGGTGACGGTTTCCTGGGACAGGCTTTGCAGGTAGCGGCGATGCACCGAGCCTTCGAGCTCATCGACGACTTTCGGGTAGGCAAAATCAGGCTGTGTGTCACGATCAGCGCCACGCTCCAGCACCACAACGGTCAGGCCCGCATCGGTAAGTTCCTTGGCCATGATCGCCCCGGTCCAGCCCATGCCGACAATCACTGCGTCTACTTTTGGTTTAACGTTCGCCATGCTCAACCCCTCCGCCCGGCCAGATCGACCGGGGGCAGCGGGTACGGCTTGTCACGCACCGTCACCCAATCCATGTAATCGGCGCGCATGCCGGGATAACCGATCATCTTCCACGCACCCATGTTTTTGTTGCCGCCGTGTGAAGGGTCGGCGAAGTAGCCGTTACGCACTTCGTTAAGCAAGTTGGTGAAGAACAACTTCGAAGAAATGTCCTCCAGCACCAGCTTGCCGCTCTCGGCACTCTTGAGCAGTTCTTCCTGCTCGGCAGTCGTCAGCTGGGCGAAGGTCTTGCCGGAAAAGGTTTTCTTGCAACTGGCGTCAAAGGCCTTGATGCCGACCCGCAGCGTTTCGCGCAGTGTCAGACGGCCCTGGTAACCGAATTCCGGTGCGGCCTGGATAAACGGACCCTGCATGTACCAGATGCCACCGTTGGCATAAGGCGTCTGCATGTGGCGGTCGAGAAATTCCGGCACGCCCAGTTCGACAGCGCCGGGACCGACCTGGTCGGACGGGATCAAACGGTCGCAGGCGGCAAAGAGGAAAGCCCATTCTTCGGGGGTGAAGAACGTGGGTTTGTAATCACTGGTTTTGACTGCCGGCGACGCGCCGGACTGAGCGTCACTCGCGGGAGTCTGGGCGAAAGCGGAACCGGGAAGGCCAGCACTGGCCAGGGTTACAACGGGGATCAGCGTCAACGACTTACGCAAGAAATCGCGACGGCCGGGGGAGGTATCGTTATCAGACATTACTACTCACTCCTGGATCTAAACACGGGTGTGCTTCGGTCTTTCTGATTTTTCTTATAATTTGCCGCATGGGCGGCAACTAGATTGCTGCCTAATCATGATCAAGCTAACTAATCAGTCATCACTAAAACAGCTATCGCCGCCTGTTGCCAGGCAAGCGACGGGCTTAAACGTTTCATCAGATCTTGAATTGGCGAACCAGGCTGGCGAGGTTAGTGCCCAGCGATGACACTTCGCGCATGGTGCGTGCGCTCTGCTCGGTTTCGTCGGCAAGGCTCTCAACGGCGCCGGCGATCTGATGCACGCTGCGGTTGATCTCTTCAGCGACCGAAGTCTGCTCCTCCGCTGCGCTGGCAATCTGCGCGTTCATCGCGTTGATCGTGCCGATCAAACCCGAGATCGAATCCAGTGACGCACCGACTGCATTGGTCTGTTGATTGGCACCCTCGCCTGCTTCGGTTGAGCGCTGCATGGCGGCGACTGAAGCCGTGGTGCCAGCTTCAAGGCGGGTAATCATGCCCTGGATTTCCTGGGTGCTCTGCTGGGTACGACTGGCCAGCGCGCGCACTTCATCGGCGACTACCGCAAAGCCGCGACCGGCTTCACCGGCTCGTGCCGCTTCGATTGCGGCGTTGAGTGCCAGCAGGTTGGTCTGATCGGCGATCGAGCGAATCACGTCAAGCACCGAAACAATCGAGCGCACGTCTTGCTGCAGGCTGTCGAGACTGGTGCCGCTCATGCGGATGTCGGATACCAGCGCGCTCATGCCAATAATGTTGTTGCCAACCACTTTGCGCGCCGCATGCCCTTGCTGATCGGTTTCAGCCGCAGCCTCGGCAGCACGTTGGGCGCTCGTCGCGACTTCCTGAGCGGCGGACGACATTTCGTTGATCGCAGTTGCAACCTGATCGGTCTCGTTGCGCTGGCGCTGCATCGCTTGCTCGGAGCGCAAGGTCTGCTGCGTTGCTTGAACCACAAGGCCATCCAGTTCGGTGGTCATCTGCGCCACCTGCCGTACCATGGCGTGGATCTTGTCGACAAAACGGTTGAACGACGTCGCCAGATCGCCCAGTTCATCGTTGCTGGTGATCGCCAGACGGTGAGTGAGGTCGCCGTCACCGGCCGCGATGTCATCCAGGTTGGTCTTGAGAATGCGCAGCGGACGTACCACACCGTTGGCGGTCCAGATGCCCGCAGCGGCAGTGACCAGCAACAACACCAAGGTCACGAGGAAGATGCTGCCCAGCAAATCACGGGTGCGCTCGGTAACCGCAGCCTGCTCGACGAGCATGGCGGCGTCGATGTCATCCATATTGATGGCGCTGCCGAGCACCATGTCCCATTTTTCCAGGTACACCGTGTAGCCAAGCTTGGGCACCTGGACAGTCTCCTGGCCAGGTTTGGGCGCGGCGTAATCGACGAAGTGTTTGCCATTTTTAGCCACTTCCACGAAGGTCTGGTAGTGGTAGGAACCGTCGGGATCCTTGGTGTCCCAGAAACTCTTGCCTACACCTGCTGTGCTGTCGCCACGGAAGACACGCACGCCTTTGCCGTCGTAACCGAAGAAATACCCCTCATCTCCGAACTTTACCGGTTTCAGGATTTCCAGCGCTTTGTCCCGGGCAGCCATATCGCCATTCGCCGACGCATCGTGCAAGGGCTTGATAGTGGTCAGAGCGATGTCCACGTAGTTCTTCAGGATTTCGCGGTTGCGCTTGACCAGACTGTCGCGGGTTTCACGCATTTCCTGATCGGCACTGCTCTGCAACATCCACGACGCAAGGCCGCTGATGATCAGTGCGAACAACAATGCGGGGATAATGGCTAAGCACAGCAACTTGTGTTTGACGGTGAGTTTCATGAACTAGATGCCCTCCTGGATAGTGTGGTTTTTGAGAGTATCGGCGCTTGTGGACCTATCTTGAAAAAATAGCTGGAATTTTGGCGCCAATATTTAGTTGGTGGCCATTTAACATCATGAGTCGTTTAGTTACAACCTAAGCTGCCGTAGACGGCGGCATTCGCAGAGCAATAGACGCGGGGGTGAAAGGGGTGAAACGAATGCGAGGTGTTACCGGCCGATTTTTGAATACCCGGTAAACGCCATTAACGGCGAGGCGCCTGGGAACGGAAATCTACCGCTCAAACCGTAGAGCTTTTTTCCCTTCTCATCTGCGTCACCAGCGTGAAACGGTCTTCGGGGTGGGTGGTTTCCGACACGACCATCACTGCGCCCTCTTCGTCACGGTATTGACGAATGATGTTCAGACCTGGCGAGCCAGCCTCGGCGTTGAGGCTCTTTGAAATATCGGCAGTCAGCAACACTGCACGCACTTGTTGGTCCACCACATCGATATGCCGGCCGAAGTGTTGCTCAATCAACGCGGCAATCAGCTCATCCGGATGCTGCTCGGCCAATTCGATAACCGCCGAATAGACGTCCTGAGCGTAAACGTCAGTCCAGCACAGCGGCGCCCGCAGATTTTTTTCGTCGACCCGAATACTCGATACGCAGAAGTAGTGCTCGCCCGGAATCAGTCCCAGACGGCGCGCCAGGGCAATATCGGCCACAAAGTGATGGACCTTCTGAATGCTGCGAACCTGGGTTTCCGCCAGATGCACGAGATCGGAAACCGACGCCAGCGACTGCGAGTAACCGCCCTTGGGCGACGCGGCCTCGACTCGCGTGCCCACACGTTTGCGTCGGGAAACCAACCCTTGATTCTGTAACTGGGTGATAGCCGCGCGCACCGTGTGTCGGCTCACTTCGTAGAGTTCACACAGTTCGAACTCGGTAGGCAACAGCGTACCGACCGGGTAACGACCGCTGGCGATCCCCTCAATCAAGTCCTTTGCAACGACTGAATAGCGCGTCTGGTTCATACCTTTCATCAGTCCCGAGCGAGATGGGCCTGGCGCCGGCACTCGGCCGTCAAGTGGCGCATGACGTGGTGTATGCCGCCTGCCGCATGGCCAACGACCAGGGCACCAGCCTGCTCGATGCGTTGCTGGCCCAAGGTGAAGCCACTGCGCAACTGGATATCGAAGAACTCAAACACCTTACCGATCCCGCCAACTACCTGGGCCTCGCGCCGCAGATGGTCGATATCGCTCTGGCGAGAGAAGGTTCCGTCAAACGCTGATCTTCACAGGGCTTGGCATGAACCGGCCCGCCTTTCTCTGCCAATAAAAACAACGAGATCGAAGACATGTCCACGACTGCAAAAAAACTGTTTTACCGGGATCTGACTTTTCAGGTCATCGCCGCCATGCTGCTGGGTATCGCCCTCGGCTTCCTGGCCCCGGAACTGGCTGCCAAGTTCAAAATCCTTGGTGATATCTTTCTCAAGCTGATCAAGACTGCGGTCGCACCGTTGGTATTTTTTACCGTCGTGCACGGCATTGCGTCGGCCGGTGATATCAAGCGCGTCGGCAAGGTCGGTTTACGGGCGCTGATTTACTTTGAAGTAGTGTCAACCATTGCCCTGGCCCTCGGCCTGCTGTGGGGCAACCTGTTGAACATCGGTTCGGGCATGCATGACACGCATCCAAGCAGCGCCACAGCGGCAGCGGCCAGTGCGGCGGTCGCCAAAGGGCACGGCCCGATGTCGACCATGGATTTCATCTACGGCATCTTCCCGGACAACTTTGTCGGCGCTTTTTCCGGCGGCCAACTGCTGCAAGTGTTGGTGATTTCCGTATTGTTCGGCTTCGCCCTGCTGGCCCTCAAGCCTGAGCGCCGCGCTGTCATTGAAGAGGGGCTGAGTCGTATCTCGGAGTGCTTCTTCGAGTTCATCAATCTGATCATGAAGTTCGCCCCACTTGGCGCGTTCGGTTCGGTGGCCTACGCCGTCGGCAGCAACGGTACGGCGGTACTGATGTCACTGGCCAATCTGGTCCTGATGTTCTACGTCGCGATTGCCTTCTTTATTTTTGTTGTCCTCGGCGTAGTCTGCCGGTTGTCCGGGTTCAGCCTGTGGCGTTTCCTGACGTACATCAAGGATGAAATTTTCATCGTGCTGGGTACTGCTTCGTCAGAAAGCGCTCTGCCAAGACTGCTCCAGAAGCTCGAAAAGTTTGGTTGCTCCAAGCAGAGCGTCGGCCTGGTACTGCCCACCGGCTACGCGTTCAACCTCGACGGAACCTCAATCTACATGTCGCTGGGCGTGCTATTCATTGCCAATGCCTACGGCGTGCCGATGACCTGGGAGCAACAATTGGGCACGGTCGCCATCATGCTGGTGACGTCCAAAGGTGCAGCGACGGTGTCAGGCGGCAGCTTTGTGGTGTTTGCGGCGACGGTGACCGCTATCGGCATACTTCCCGTGGAAGGCCTGGCGCTGTTGTTCGGAGTTTACCGGTTCATGTCGATGGCAATTGCTACCTGTAACACGATCGGCAATAGCGTGGCGACGGGGGTAGTTTCCAAATGGTCGGGTGAGTTTACCGAGCAGACCGCCAAAGCCGAATACCACCGTGTATTGGGTCGCAAGTTGGAGGCTGCGCTTTAAGTTTGGGAGTTGGTATCAATCTCTACCTTGGCTCAGGCAGGGTAGAGATCGACCTGCGCAACTTGCCATATAGTTTTTCGAAGTAAAAACCTGTTTGCTTACTTTGTTTGGCATTAAACCAATCACGGATTGGTCCTTGCCTATTACTGCGTCGCTTCTATATTCAACTGAGTTTCGATACTTCTCACTCATTGAAGAAGCGTCCATGACACAAACCAACTCACTCATCATTTGCGAGTATTGCGACGCCGTCTACGACACCGCCCCGCTGATCAAGCAGCAGAAAGCCTGTTGCGTTTGCTGTGGCGCCGTCATCCAGCGTTACACCGCCGTTACGCTGCAACAGAGAATGGCGTTATGTGTAACTGCCGCCGTCTTGCTGGTGTTCGCCAACTTCTATCCCGTGATGAGCATCAGCATGCAAGGGTTGAAAAACTCGGCGACGTTATGGGATTCCGTCGCCGCCCTCAGTAACGGCCCCATTCTGTTTATTGCGCTGGTGGCTGGCATTTCCATCATTGTCGCGCCTGTTTTGCAGGTCATCCTGCTGATCTGGGTACTGGCGTTTGCCATGGCCAGACGGCGCGCGCCGGCCTTCAGCTTTTGCATGCGCTGGCTGGAATCTTTGCGCCCCTGGAGCATGCTCGAAGTCTGCCTGCTGAGTGCCATGGTCGCGGTGTTCAAACTCGCCGGACTGCTGGACGTAGTGCCCGGTATCGGGCTGGCCGCCCTGGCCGCACTGAGCATTCTGATGATCAAGATCGCCGGACGTGATGTCCGGGCATTATGGAATCAACCGTGAACACGCCGCCGCGGGCAGCGGATCTGAACCTGTGTCTTTGCCACAGCTGCGGCCAAGCGTGCGACACCACCGACCACCCGCAGCATTGCGACCGCTGTGGGTCGCCCTTGCACGCGATCAAACCTGATTCATTGGCGCGTACCTGGGCGTATTTACTGGCCGCATTGATTCTCTATGTGCCAGCCAATCTGCTGCCGGTGATGAACACCAGCATGCTCGGCAGCGGCGCAGACAGCACGATCATCACGGGTGTACTGGAATTCTGGGAAGCCGGTGCCTGGGACATCGCCGCGATCATCTTCATCGCCAGCATTGGCGTGCCTGCGATCAAATTCGGCGCATTGACGCTGCTGCTGATTACCTCGCAACGGGGCAGCACCTGGGCTTGCCGGCAGCGTTCGACATTATTTCGCTTTGTCGAACTGGTGGGCTATTGGTCAATGCTGGATGTGCTGGTGGTGGCACTCGTGGCAGCGTTGGTCCGCTTCGAGGCACTGGGCACTATCGAACCCCGGGTCGGGATTCTTTTTTTCGGCATGGTCGTGGTGTTCACCATGCTGTCGGCCATGAGCTTCGACCCACGCCTGATCTGGCAGATCTCACTGAACAAGGACGCCCACCATGGCCCTTGAAACCTCGCAAGGCCCGCCCGCACCAGGCGCTATCAAGACCTCCAGCCGCTGGAGCGTGTCACTGGTGTGGATCGTGCCGATCATTGCGTTGCTGGTCGGTATTTCCCTGGTGATTCATAACCGCATGCAGGCCGGTCCCGAAATCACGATCACCTTCAAGACCGGTGAAGGCCTCACCGCTGAAAAGACCCAGGTCAAATACCGCAATGTGGTGATCGGCCATGTGTCGGAAGTCGAGCTGAGCGAAGACCAGAAAAGCGTCATGGCGACCGTCAAACTCGCCAAACGAGCCGCGTCGTTCACCCGGGAGGATGCCAAATTCTGGGTGGTGCGCCCGCGTATCGGCGCCGGTGGCGTATCCGGAATCGACACGCTGCTCTCGGGCGCTTTCATCGGCGCGGATTCCGGCGAATCGCAACGCACCGTCAAGACCTTCATCGGACTCGAAGCACCACCGCCGATTACCTACGGCGAACCGGGAAAACGCTTCACTCTGGTGACCAAGGATCTGGCGTCACTGGATATCGGTTCGCCCCTTTACTATCGGAAAATCCCCGTGGGTCAGGTCGTCGGCTATGCCCTGGATAAAGACGGCAAGGGTGTCGACGTTGAGGTATTTATCAACGCGCCGAATGACGCCTATGTCACGAGCAATACCCGCTTCTGGAACGCCAGTGGCATCGATGTCGGCGTGAGTGCCAACGGGTTTTCGGTGAAAACCGAATCGCTGTCAGCGGTGCTCATCGGCGGCATCGCGTTCGGCGCTCCCGAATATGGCGTTGCCAGTGCCGTCGCGTCCGAAGGCAGCCGCTTCGATCTGTTCACTGACGCCCAGACCGCCCTCGCCCCGCCGCCGGGTAGAGCGCAATACCTGGCATTGCGCTTTGACCAGGCGCTCAGAGGTTTGAAAGTCGGTGCGCCGGTGGAATTTCAGGGTCTGGAAATCGGCAGGGTGGTGTCGATCAACCTGGATTTCGACCTCAAGACCCGTAACTTCCCGATCATTGTCGGCATCGTGATTTATCCGGAAAGCATGGGCCAGGCACACGTCAAGATGCTCGCCCTGCTCAAGCATGACCCCAGCGACCTGGAGGGCGGTATTCGCATCATCGGCAGTTTCGTTGAACACGGGCTGCGCGCCCAGGCCCGCTCGGGAAACCTGTTGACCGGGCAACTGTACATCTCCCTGGATTTCTATCCGAAAGCCGAAAAAGTCACCTTCGACCCCAATGTCCGCCCGATCATGCTGCCGACCTTGCCCAGCAGCCTCGAACTCTTGCAGGAGCAACTGCAGGCAGTCATCGAAAAAATCGCCAATCTGCCGCTTGATCGTATCGCCACCAATCTGGATGGCAGCCTGAACGAGCTGCGTAACGGCCTCAAACAATTCAACAGTCAGACACTGCCGGGCGTTCGCACCACTCTGGACGATGTGCGCAAAACCCTGAAATCGGCCAGCGCCACGCTGGCCGACGACTCGCCACAACGTGAACAGCTCAGTGACGCCATAGACGAACTCGGACGCATGTCTCGCTCGTTGCGGGATCTGTCCGACTATCTGGGCCGACATCCCGAGTCGCTGATTCGTGGTCGACCCAAAGACTCCCAATTCGACTCCCAGTCTGAGAAGCGCAGTCCATGAACCGACCACTCAAAGGAGTGAACCCCTCATGCGGGCGACTTTCAACGCACCTTTGCTGATGATTGTTCTGTTGCTGGCGGCCTGCCGCAGCGACCCGGTGCATTACCACACGTTGACGCCGTTGCACTCCGGCGCCCCGCGTCCAACGCAGGCCGGCGACAGCCTGCGGATCGAGCGGGTCATGGTGCCGCCGCAAGTTGATCGTTCGCAGATCGTCATTCGCCAGGGCACCAATGAACTGATCCTTCTGGAAACCGAATGGTGGGGGGCGAGCCTCGCCGATGAAGTGCAAAGCGCGCTGATCAATGAGCTGAACAGTCAGCCGGGGGGCAGGGAGAAAATGACCTTGCGCGTAGAAGTGCAACGCTTCGATCTGGTTCCAGGTCAATACGCATTGCTTGATGCCAGATGGCGGATGCGCGCAGGGCAATCCGGCGGGCAGAACAGTAATGAACTGATCTGCCAGACCGTGTTGCAGCAACCTTCCGGCGCTGCGGTCGAGGATCTTGTCATGGCGCAACAAGCCAACCTGCGCAAGCTGGCAATCATCGTCAGCGATGCCAGCCGCGCAGGAGCTCGACGCTGCCCATGACCCGTCGCGAGCCAGACCTGTATCAGCTCGCGCCCGTCAACAGCAGCTTCTCTACCTCAGGCGACAGCTGGTTGGCAGCGCCCAGATAATCGATCAGTTCCGCCGCCCTGCTGCCGCGCAATCCCGCCGTGGTCAGCTTGCCATCCCGAACGTAGGTATAAAGCCCGGACACGGCAAAAGCCTTCAACTGACTGATGTTTTCGGCCTGCGCGGACAGCGTATTCAGGAAAGTCGGGCTCTCGAAAAAACGGCGCCGCGTCAACGGGTTTTTGAATGCGATTTCCAGTATCGCCAATTGGCTGCGAACCGGTGTTGCCGTATGCGCGACATCAGGTGCCGGCGGATGAGCGCCGTCGTTTTCAAAGGCTGAGCAAGGATGCAGGACCAGTTTCACTACCTCATCAGCCGTTGCAAGGGCTGGCGCGAGATCATTGCTCAAGTAAGCATGCAGTTGATCCAGACTTGCGCGGGGGCTGAAATGCACATGGATGCGGTCAAACCGGTCCGGGCCATTGTAAGTCTCGTCGTGCAAACGATTCACCAGCGTGCGCGAGCCTTGCGGCAGATCGTAGGCAAGCGTTTCCTCGAACATGTTCTGCTCGTCGGAGAACAGGATCGGACTCGCCGTCTTGAAGCGCTCCTGCTCGCTCGCCGAAAGAAAACCAATCTCGACGCCACCGTCGAGTTCGTAGTCGGCAATTTCCTGAACGCCCTCTGCCAGTGGCCAGAGGTGTGCATCCTGATTGCGATTGAAATGGTGCTGGATGTACAAACCGAGGCCGGCAAGCCGCGAGCAAAGCGGGCCGTGAACGTCACGCCAATAGTGGGCGAAGATCTCGTGCGGAACTCGTTCCCGGCGCTTCACTGTGGTGTAGCTATTGATCTCGATCATGCGGCACCTGTCGTCTTGAAGACTGCTTGAATGTGCAGTTCAGACGCATGAGCTGTCGCGTGGTTCAACGCTTTTACGGGGGCGGCAGGGATGACAAGGCTTCGTACCATTCGAGATAAGGGCTGTTCTGGACTTTATGCCGATTGAGGTCCGGTGCGCAGACATCAGCTCGCTGACCAGTTGCTGACGCAGTTCTTCCGCCAGCGACGGATTGCTGCAACGCCACAGCTGGCCTTTGACCACAAAGTAACGGCCATCGGGTGTTCCGGGATAGGTGGGCATCATTGATCCGGCCGTTAAACAGCCGCCTGAGTGACGAGGTTCTCATCAGAGATCGTGCAAGCGATGTGGTTCAGTCGGACTTCGCCCTCTTGAAAAATCTGCATCATCCTGTGTATTGCCTGAGCATCTGCCGAGTTTCCGGCAGCCTCAAGCCGCCCGGCAATACGGGATAGCTCTACCGAAGACCATTTCAGATCTGAGCTGATCCCTTGCAGGTCACGTCGAATCTGGGAGTAGCTGCCAGCCACTTTCATAGGGTTGCCGTCTGTTGCTCAATGGGATGTTGGAGTTTTTGAATACTGGATATATGTACAGCTACGACGAATGTACTCCAATCAATGCCCGACGTTCAAGCAAGCATCGATAAAAAACGAGTTTATCAACGGGCCGCCATTCAAGGCTTTAACACCACTTTAAGCAGCGGATCGTTCAGGTAAGCGACATTGAGCCGGGTCCAGGGATTGATCCGCGACTGCTCCGGCGAAAAAATATGCCCGGGGGCGATCATGAATCCCTTGGGCAGCAGTTTTCGCGTCAACTCCCGGGCATCGTCGATGTGCGCAAACCTGGCCCATAGATACAGACTCTGTTCCGGGCGATAGAACACTTCGGCGCCGATCTCGTCCAGCATCTGCAAGCCTTCTGCGGTTGCTGTTTTCAGGCGTTCCTGGAGGCGGATCAAATGCCGCAGGAAATGCCCCTCCGTCAGAATCACATCGACCGTACGCTCGCAGAACTCCGAAGAACTGGTGTGCAACAACATCTTCAAATCGCCCAGCTCATCGATCACTTCTTTGCTGCCCGCGATGAAGCCAACCCTGAGCGCCGCCGACACCGACTTGGAGAAACTGCCGACATACAGCGAGTGTTTCAGCTGGTCGAGCGCCGACACCTTGATCACCGAAGCCGGCTTGAAATCGGCCAGCGCGTCGTCGTCCACCAGAATGAAATTATGCTCCTCAGCCAGCTGCACCAACCGGTGGGCTTTGCTGGGTGACAAGTCAGAACCTGTCGGGTTGTGGCCCACCGACTGGATAAAAAACAGCTTCGGTTTATGCGCACGCAGATAGTGCTCCAGCACCTCAATGTCAGGCCCATCGGGCAGGCGCGGCACCGCGAGCATCCGCGCACCTTGCAATTGCAGCTTGCCGAACAGCGGGTAATAGCCGGGATCTTCCACAAGTACCGGGTCCCCGGCCGTCACGAAACGGCGGATGATCAGGTCCAGAGCGTGATTGGCCCCGTGGGTGGTGACGATTTGCCGGGGGCTGGCAGCAATCGAATAGGTTGCCAGCTTCTGCACCAGATGTTGCCGCAGCCCGGCATTGCCCAGCCGGTTGCCGTAGCGAAACAGCGTCGTCACGCCCGTGCGCATGATCTGCCGGGTGAATTTGTCCAGGCGCAAATCCATCAGCCACTCGACCGGCGGAAACCCCTCGCCTAAAGGCGAATGGCCTGGCTCGCGGACGAACTGCTGGCGCATGAGCCAGATCGTGTCCATCGCCCGTGCGTAAGGCAACGGCTCTTCCGGTTCAGTGCTGCTGGGAGCCCCCTGTTTGACGAAAAAGCCCTGCCCGTGACGCGCTTCAATCAGCCCTTGGGATGCAAGGGATTCGTAAGCGTTGATTACCGTATTTTTTGAATGGCCCAACAGCCGCATGCATTCGCGCAGCGACGGCAAACGGTCGCCGACGCGATAGGTGCCGTTGGCGATTTGCTCCGCCAATGATTCCGTCAACTGTTGAGCCAGCGTCATCCGCGCCATGGGTCAGTCCTGAAAAATATTCACTGAGGGTACAGCTTAGGTACTGTCCGGCCAAACTGTACCTTCTTTGCCGGTACAGACCGGTCTAGGGTGGCAACCACTCAAAAACAATAATCTGTACAGGACCCTCTCATGAGCATTGACTCACGCCTTCCCATGTTCCGAGGCATGTCCCCTGCCGAACGCCTTGACCACCTGCGCGAACTTCTTGATCTGCCTGATGACGACGTCGCCCTCCTCCGTGACTCCGGCGCGCTGCCGCTGGAAATTGCCGACGGCATGATCGAAAACGTGATCGGCAAGTTCGAGCTGCCTTATGCGGTGGCGAGCAACTTCCAGATCAATGGCCGCGACGTCATCGTGCCGTTGGTGGTCGAGGAGCCGTCGGTGGTTGCGGCGGCTTCGTTCATGGCGAAGCTGGCCCGCGAGGCCGGCGGTTTCCAGACTTCAAGCTCGCTGCCGCTGATGCGTGCCCAGGTGCAGATCGTTGAAGTCTGCGACCCGTACAACGCCCGTTTGAGCCTGATGCGTCGCAAGGATGAAATCATCGAACTGGCGAACCGCAAGGATCAGCTACTCAACAAGCTGGGTGGCGGCTGCCGTGATATCGAAGTCCACTCCTTCGCGCAAAGCCCCCGTGGGCCGATGCTGGTGGCGCACCTGATCGTCGACGTGCGCGATGCCATGGGCGCCAATACCGTGAACACCATGGCCGAAGCGGTGGCGCCGCTGATGGAAGAAATCACCGGCGGCAAAGTCAGGTTGCGGATTCTGTCCAACCTCGCTGACCTGCGCCTGGCCCGTGCCCAGATTCGTATCGCGCCGCAACTGCTGACCACCGCCGCCTTCAAGGGCGAGGATGTCATCGAAGGCATTCTTGATGCGTACAACTTCGCGGTGATTGATCCCTACCGGGCGGCCACCCACAACAAGGGCATCATGAACGGCATCGACCCGCTGATCGTCGCCACGGGCAATGACTGGCGCGCGGTTGAAGCCGGGGCCCATGCGTATGCCTGTCGCAACGGACATTACGGTTCGCTGACCACCTGGGAAAAAGACGGCCAGGGCAATCTGGTGGGCACCCTGGAAATGCCCATGCCGGTTGGACTGGTCGGCGGCGCCACCAAGACTCATCCGCTGGCGCAACTGTCCCTGCGCATTTTGGGCGTAAAAACCGCCCAGGAACTGGCTGAAATCGCCGTCGCGGTCGGCCTGGCGCAGAATCTGGGCGCTTTGCGCGCGCTCTCTACCGAAGGGATACAACGCGGGCACATGGCGCTGCACGCCCGCAACATCGCCCTTTCCGCCGGTGCCAAAGGCGATGAGGTCAGCTGGCTGGTCAAGCAGATGGTCGACGCGTCGGATGTGCGCTCCGACCACGCGGCTGAACTGCTCAAACAAAAGCGGGCGCAGTGATGAGCCGCGCTGGCGAACAGGCTGTGCAGCTGGTTGAAGTTGGCGCCCGCGATGGCTTGCAGAACGAGCCTTTGGTACTTGCGCCGCAGATCCGCGTGCAATTGCTGGAGCGCCTGGCAGATGCGGGATTGCGAACCATTGAGGCAGGTGCTTTTGTTTCGCCACGCTGGGTGCCGCAGATGGCGGGCTCGGACGAGGTGCTCAACGCCTTGTCCGTGCGTTCCGGCGTCACGTGGACAGCGCTGGTGCCGAATGTGCAGGGACTCGAAGCCGCGCTGGCCGCAGGTTGTCGTGAAGTGGCAGTATTTGCCGCCGCATCGGAAGCTTTCTCGCAGAAGAATATCAACTGTTCGATTGCCGAAAGCCTCGTGCGTTTTCAGCAGGTTATGCTGCGCGCCCGGGAGGCCGGCGTGCGGGTGCGCGGCTATGTTTCCTGCGTCATGGGCTGCCCGTTCACAGGCGCGGTCAAACCCGAGGCCGTGGCCGCTGTCAGCGCTTCGCTCTACGAAATGGGTTGTTATGAAATCAGCCTGGGCGACACCATCGGCGCGGGCACGCCTGCGGCAACCAAAGCGCTGCTGAAAGCTTGTAGCGAGGTCGTTCCCATCAGCGCGCTGGCCGGTCACTTTCATGACACGTATGGCATGGCCATCGCCAACATTTACGCGGCACTGGAGGCCGGTGTGCGGGTGTTCGACAGTTCGGTCGCGGGTTTGGGCGGCTGCCCTTATTCGCCCGGAGCGACGGGCAATGTAGCCACTGAAGACGTGATCTACCTGCTGGACGGCCTGGGGCTGAGCCATGGGGTCGACCTTGAGGCGTTGATCGAGACGGGTGAGTTCATCAATGCCCAGCTCGGCCGCGAAACTGCGTCCCGGGTATCCCGTGCCCTGCTCGCGAAACGTCGAACATCAGCACTGGCTTAAGCTGCATCTCTTCACCTTCATAACAATAAAAGCCCGCGAGGGCAGTGGGAGAATTCTTTGAAATCCGAACTGTATGAAGTTTGGGGCGACACGGTAGACGGTCGTCACCTGATCTACGCCATCGCCATCGGTGCAATCGTCAGCCTGGGTGCGTTTTTCATCGCCAGGCACCTGCTGGTCGGCTGGGTTGCTTCGGCACAAATGGCCCGGGCATATGCCATGTTGATCGGCATCGTCGGCTGCCTGGCAGGCGGCGCCATCAGTGCCGCACTGTTCAAACCCAAGCGCCATGTCATGGAGCATCAGGCAGATCCCGCCTGGCGCGCCCAGGTCTTGCTCGAACTGCAGAACGAATTCGGCGATCTGGGTAAGCTTTCCGACCTGCCGCCAGCCACGATTGCCGAGCTTCGCGAGATGGATCTGTATGAGCTGTTCGCGGACTATGAGCGGGCACAAGTCGCCTCGGCCAATGGCCCGGAACTGCCTGCGCTGGATATCGAGAACGCCGTGGGCATCAAAGGTGGCCGGTCATGATGGCACCTCTGCTGGACCAACTCCTCATCGCGCTGGGCATGGGCATTCTGGGTGCAGTGATCTTTGCCGGGATCGGACTTATCTCCGGCAGCGACGAAACCACGACCCTCGCGCCATTGACCTTGCTGGTCGTGCTGCTGGGCGTTCCTGCGCCTGGCATCCTGACGTTCTTTCTTGCCGGCGCCGTCGCCAAGCACATGACCCACGCCGTACCGACCGCGCTGCTGGGAATTCCCGGCGACACCATGGCCACGCCGCTCATGCGCGAGGCCAACTTCCTGCGCAACCTGGGTGTTCCGCACATTGCCCTGCGCAAGATGATTTCCGGCGCGGTGATCGCCGCGTTGATCGCCGTTCCCATGGCCGTGCTGTTCGCGGTGATGCTCTCGCCGTTCGGTGACATGATCAAGCGCGCCGCACCTTGGGTTTTCCTCGCAGCGGCAATAGCCATTGCCTGGTTCTCCAAGGGTCGTCTGGCGGCGGTGTTGACCCTGATTCCCTTTGTCATGGTGATCATCGGCCTGCAAACCATGACTGGGCAGTACGGCGTCAAACTCAGCGTCAGCTACTTCCTCGGCATCGCCATCGGCCCTTTGATTGCGGCCCTGTTCTCGATGGCGGCACCCGCCGAACGGGAAAAAATGCGTCGGCAGGATGTGCGCACGTTCTCCTTGTCACCGGACGTCAAAAGCTGGGGCGGCTTCTTCCCTAACCCGCTCAAGGTCCTGGACCGCAAGCAAAGCATGTGGACTGCGGTGACGGCTGTTATTTCCAGTGCCACTTTTGTCTTCAGCCCGGTGGCGATGACCGTGATCATGGGCGAAATGGTCGGATCGCGGGTCAAGCATGTCTACCATCGACTGACTACGGTGATTACGGCGCGAAACGGGGTCACCGAATCGACCTACATTGCCGAAGCCTTGATCCCGCTGATTGCTTTCGGCCTGCCCCTCAGCCCGGTCGCAGCTGGCCCGGCCGCGCCGCTGTTCAATGCGCCGCCGCGTTTCAGTGTGGATGCAGCGACCGGGCAAGTGAACAACCTGCACTCACTGCTCAGCACTTGGGAGTTTCTCGGCTACGGCATGCTGGCGGTGGTTATCGCCATTCTGATCGCCTACCCGTTCACCATGAATTACGCGCATCGGGCGGCCTCTTACGTGTCGCGCAAAATCAGCCACGAAGCCGTCATCGCGACATTTGTCGGCCTGATTCTGGTGATCGGCATCTGGGAAGGTGGTTTGCTGGGCCTGCTGGTGATCATCACTGTCGGGTTGCTGGGCGGATTTTTATCACGCTTTCTGGGCTTCAACATCGGCGTGCAGTTCATGGGTTATTACACCGCTGTGCTGACCGTTCCGGCCCTCGTCGCCGCGCTGGGCGCGTGATGCAGCGCAATCAAAATAACAATAATCGGGTGATCTTCAATGCATAAGCACGTTCTGGCTTCCATGTTTTTCCTGCTAACTGCGGGCGTCATCAACGTGCAAGCCGCAGAGTCGATTCCGACGCTCAGCTACCCTGCCGAAGGCCAGCAATTGCAGGCTATTGCTGCGGCTGAAAAAGATCTGCCAACTGTCATCGCCCAGCAATGGCTGAAGGTCTCGGACAAAGGCCTGCAGCTGGAAGGACCGTCATTCGATCGCGAAGGCAATTTGCTGTTTGTGGAAGTCTTCGGCGGCCAGGTGCTCAAGGTCGACACCCAGCGCAAGCTCAGTGTCGTGGTGCCGAAAAATGCTTTGGGTTCAGCGGGGCTGGCGATCCACAAGGACGGTCGCCTGTACGTCGCGGGGCTGGGCAATTTCAAGAACACCGGTAACTTGACCGCCTACAAGCCCGATGGCTCGGCGCAGCAAGTGATGATTGCCGGCAACCAAAACTTTCTGGTGGATGATCTGGTGTTCGACAGCACCGGCGGTTTTTACTTCACCGACTTCAAGGGTACTTCCACCGAACCCACCGGCGGCGTTTATTACGTGCCCGCCGACGGCAAAAGCATCGTACCCATCCTGCCCAAACTGGCGATTGCCAACGGCATAGCCTTGTCACCCGACGGCAAGACCCTGTGGGTCACGGAGTTCGCCACAGGCTTGCTGCACCGCATCGAATTGAAGGACGCGACGACCATCGCCCCGTTTGGCGAGGCGGTGATTTATCGCTTCAACGGCCCTTCCCCGGATTCAATGCGCGTGGATCAGGATGGCAATCTGTACGTGGCGATGTACAGCCAGGGCCGGGTGCTGGTGCTGAATCCAAACGGTCTGCCGATCGGCCAGATCCTGATCCCCGGCCGCGAAAACGGTCACTTCCTGCGTTCAACCAGTCTCGCGATCAAGCCCGAGACCAACGAGGTGTACCTGGTCGCCAGCGACGGTGATCTGGGCGAAGGCAGCGCGATATTCAGAGCCCTGGGGTTCACCAAGGCGCTGAAACTGTATTCGCATCAGTGATTTCAGCCGACTTTGATCACAACCTTGCCGAATGCGCCTTTGGCCAGATGTTCGTACGCTTCACGGGCCTGCTCGAAAGGGTAAACCTTGTCGATCACCGGACGAATCTTGTGCTCATTGAGGAACACATTCATGCGGTCGAACGATGAGCGCGGCGCCACTGCGATGCCACGAATGGTCGTCTGGCGGAAGATCAGCGGCATCAGGTTCAACTGCACGGTTTGCCCGGTCAGGAAGCCGATCTGCGCGATACGGCCAGCAGCCTTGGTCGCGGCAATCGACTGATTGATGCCACTGCCACCGGCGACATCGAGCAGCAGATCGACACCTTTTCCATCGGTCAGCCTGAGCACCTGCGCTTCCCAGTCCGGCGTGGTCCGGTAGTTAATTCCAGCCACGGCACCCAGCGCTTGCACGGTTTGCAGATTCGCATCGCTGCTGGACGTTGCGATGACCCGGGCGCCGAGCGCAGTTGCAATCTGTACGGCGAAAATCGATACCCCGCCCGTGCCCTGGACAAGCACGGTCTGCCCAGGCTGGATCTGCCCATAATCCACCAGCGAATACCAGGCCGTGAGTGCTGCGATTGGCAAGGTTGCCGCTTCTTCGTCGGACATGTTCTGCGGCGCAGCCACGGCGCTGTCCTCATGAATGATCATGAACTCAGCCAATCCACCCGGCAGCGGCGAACCGAAGCAATAGTCCGGTTCATGCGGCCCAGGTTCACCGTCCAGCCAGCGCGAGTACAGATGGGAATTAACCCGATCGCCGATCTTGAAACGTGTCACGCCATCGCCAACCGCAACCACGGTACCTGCGGCGTCGCTGACCGGGATCAGCGGCTTGGGCACCGTATGCGGTTCGTAGATGCCATCGACGATAGCCTTGTCGCGATAGTTGAGGGACACCGCCCCCACCTTCACCAGCAATTCGCCAACTTGAGGCTGCGGGGTCGGCACCTCGCCCATTTCCAGGTTATCGAGTCCAAAATCTTTCAGTAGCCAGGCTTTCATTGCGCGTCTCCAAGTCTGTCAGGGCGATCTGCCGTGTTCTGAAGCCATTGTTGCCCCTCTCCGCGATGCAATAAATGCGCAGAAATTGACATGATTGTTGTTTTATCCGGCAACAATCGTTGCGATTGATGTAGGATCGAGCGCACCTGAAAACACTTACGGGGAAGAAAATGGAGCTGCTGCAATCGATGCGACTGTTTGCCAGGCTGGCTGAACTGGGCAGTTTCACCAAGGCCGCAGAATCGTTGCAGATTGGCCGTCCGCAGGTGACTCGCGCTATTCAGGAACTGGAAACATCGCTGGGGGTTCGCCTGTTTCAGCGCACCACACGACAGGTAAAGCTGACAGCGGAAGGCGAGCGTTTCTACGATCGGGTGAAAGAAATCCTCGGCACTGTCTCCGACGTTACCTCAATGTTCGACCGCTCCGGCTCGACCCTTGGCGGGCGATTGCGCATCGATATTCCAACCGCTTTCGCCCAGGTCGAACTGATGGACAGTCTGCGCGCGTTCACCCGGCTGTTCCCCGAGATCGACCTGGTGCTCGGCGTGACTGATCGTACGGTGGATCTGGTGGGTGAAGGGATCGATTGCGCCCTGCGCATCGGGTTGCTGCCGGACTCAACCTTGATAGCACGGCCCATCGGCATGGCAATCATGGTGACCTGCGCTGCGCCCAAGTATCTGCATGAACACAGCGAGCCCACTACACTGGAGGATCTGGACAATCATCAGGGGGTCAACTTCCTGTCCGGCCAGAACAACCGAACACTGCCCTGGCATTTCTCGGTCAATGGCCAGGACCGAACCTATATCAGCCACGCGGGCATCGCCGTCACCGAATCCAATGCCTACGTGCAATGCGGCGTCGCCGGTTTTGGCATTCTTCAGGCTCCCGGCATCGCCGTGGACCAATACCTGGCCAGCGGCGCACTGGTGGAGATACTCAAACCCTACCGCCCCCAACCTCGGCCGATCACGGTGCTCTACCCCAGCCGCAAGCATCTGGCGCCGCAAGTTGAAGTGTTCCTGGATTGGTTGCAGGAGCAATTTCCCAAGCTGCATTCGCAGTGGCTCGAAGGTTGAAGAACTGATCGCGGCGATGTTCGCCTTGGCGATGATCAGCTGTTCTGACCACCATCGACATTCACGGTGGCGCCGGTGATATAAGCCGCATCCGGCCCCGCCAGAAACGCTACCACTCCGGCGATTTCTTCCGGCTGACCGTAGCGGCCCAGCGCAGCGATGTCGGCTTGCGGAGGGCAACTACATCGTCGTCGCCGGCAACGACAGCAATGGCTACCTCGCAGCCGGAGTCGCCGGGTTAGGCGTGATCCATACATAGGACCGGCTTTAGCCGGGAGGGCGGAATGTCTGACGACGCAACTGCTGCGAATGTATCGGCTTCCTCCCGGCTAAAGCCGGTCCAATTACGGGGTGTGTGATGAGGATCAAGACGGTATCTACAGGGATATTCTGTGAAGCGGACCCGCCTCGTTGCTAAAAATCGCTGATCGTCGTCCCCGCAATGGTCTCGGCAAATCCGCCGCCGAACAGTCGTGCGGGGGTTTCGAAGCCAGTGCGGCGTTCGCCTGCCAGAACACGACGCGCGGCTGCGACGGCAGCCAGCGGCGTATAGGAATAACCATTGACGGTTTCGATCATTGATCGCGCGACCGAGCCGTCGGCTGCCGTGACCTCTGCCACCGCTCTGGCCCGATGGGCATCACGCTCATGCTCGGTCGGGCCATCAGGCAGCAACGACAGATCCCCTTGAGGAAACGCATCGCCCGCGATGTGCACGAACATGGCGATGTTGGGAATACCCGTCGAATGCCAGCCGGTAACCAGATCGCCGAACGACAGCGGCAAGCACAGCACCGGGCCCTCGCCAAAATCGAACTGGCGCGGCTGTGCAGCCGGCGTTGCGACGAGCTGACCTTCAACGCGTGCCAACAGGCCTGCCCCGATGATCTCGCCGACGCTCATTGCCGAACCTCGCGACATTGAGCCCGGAACCTGCAGCGCAATGCTCAGCGCTTGAGGCGCCTGCACACGCTGCGCGACATGCACCGCCAGACAGTCAGTCGGCACTACGTCCCAACCAACACCGGGTAACAACATCACACCCGCTTCAGCTGCTTCGACACTCAATTGCTCCGCCAGCCGATAGACATTGATCTCGGCCGTGATGTCCAGATAATCGACGCCGGCCTTGACGCACGCTCGCATCAGCGGCTCTGCCGTGTGCGCAAACGGCCCGGCGAAATTCAGCAGGACATTGATGCCAAACAGCGATTGGTCTGCTTCTGCATCAGCAGCGAATACCCGAAACGCAACGTCCAGCTGCTCAGCCAGAGCTGCCAGTTGCTGATGATTGCGCCCGCCGATTTCGAAATCCAGACCCAGCGCTTTCGCCCGTTCTGCTGCCATGCGGCCGGTATAGCCTGTCGCGCCGTAGATCAGTAAGGTGCTCATTGCGCGTGCTGCCAATTCTTGTAAACGAACTCAAGGCTGTAACCGTCAGGGTCCAGCACGTTTGCCGCGTAATAGTTCGGATCGTAGTGCAGACGTGCACCCGGAGCGCCGTTGTCTACCGCGCCATTGCCAATCGCAGCGGCATAGGCCGCATCAACCTCAGCCTTGCTGCTCGCCACGAAACCCACGTGAACCGCTCGCCCTTCCACGGTGCCCGCGCGCAACCAGAAGAACATCCGCCCATTGGCGCCGAACCCTTTGAGGTCGGGGTGCCCCGGCGGGCCGTCTTTGCCGTCGAAATCATGTCGAGCAGTAATCCCGAGCGGGGTGAGCGCCGCTTCGTAGAAACGCACTGAGCGCTCGATGTCACTTACAGAAAGAAAGATGTGATCCAGCATGTCGTCGCCTCGCGATTCAGATGATGTAGCCGCCCGCGACTTCGATAGTCTGAGCATTGATCCAGCTGCCTTCTTCGGAAAGCAGCATGGCGATAACCCGCGCCACATCTTGCGGCTCACCGACTCGGCCAAGCGCGGTCTGTGATGCCAGGAGCGCCTCGAATTCGTCATTCAGACCGCCGCCCAATTCAGTGCGGATTGCCCCTGGCGACACTGCATTGGCACGGATGTGCCGCTCACCGAATTCCTTCGCCATGTACCGCGTGAGGACGTCCAGCCCGCCTTTGAAAGCTGCGTAGGGGGCGACGCCCGCTGTCGCCACCCGGGTCGTGGCACTGGTCAGATTAACGATGCTCGCGCCCTCGCCCAGCAACGGCAGCAAGGTTTGAGTCAGGAAAAACGGGCCTTTGAGATGCACGTTGAACAGGCCGTCGAACTGCGCCTCGGTGACCGATTGCAGCGGATTGAACAGGCCGTAGCCCGCGTTGTTGACCAGGCCATCGAGCCTGTCCACGCCCCAGGTTGTCTGCAATGTCTGCACCACGGCCTGGTGAAAACGCTCAAAGCTGCTGACATCAGCGACGTCGAGCTTGAGCGCAACGGCCTTGCCGCCTGCCGACTCAATTCGGCTTACAACAGCTTGCGCAGCCTCAGGATTGCTGTTGTAAGTCAGGATGACGCCCATGCCACGCCGGGCGCAGAGCTCGGCGGTGCTGGCCCCGATGCCACGGCTGCCGCCGGTGATGACGATAACGCCCATGTGCTGCTCCACTGTCGATGAGATGAGTCACCACAGTACCGATGACCTTCAACGCCAGCGCAGCCGTTCCTGCCCGAATCCTGCCTGTTTCTGCTTTTCGCTTGCGTGGGTCGTGGTTCTGCGGTCAGCATGGCGGCTATGAATAATCAACTCATTGAGCTTCGCGCTCTGGCTTCCAGGGCCGAAAACCGCCGTACTGAAACGGGCATCCCCCGCGTGGCCATGGTTCAAGGCAAGATCCCTGAACACATGCTGGCTGCGGTCTACGATCCGATGATCAACCTGATCCTGCAAGGCAGCAAATCCATGACGGTCGGCGACCGCACGCTGCGCTACGACCCGGCGACATATTTCGTCATGTCCATCGAGTTGCCCGCAGTGGGCGCGGTGCATCCGGCAGTTTCCGGCGAACCTTACCTGGCGGTCAGCCTGACCCTTGACCCAACGGTGCTGGCGACCTTGCTGGCGGACCTGCCCAAACCTGTTGGCCGGTACGAAAACGAAGCCGGATTTTCCGTTGCGGCCGTCACCCCGGAATTGATGGACGCCTGGCTGCGCATGCTGCGGTTGATGGACCGGCCCGAGGACGTCGCCGCCCTCGCCCCGGTTTACGAGCGCGAGATTCTCTACCGGGTTCTGCAAGGGCCTCACGGCTGGATGCTGCGGGAAATTGCTGCGCCCGACACGGCCATGGCTCGCGTCAGCCTGGCGATTCAATGGATAAGGCGCAATTTTGCCGAAACGATCCGAGTGGAAACCCTGGCGCAGCGTGCGGCAATGAGCGTGTCGGCCTTTCACCGGCACTTCAAGGCAGTCACGACGTTGAGCCCTTTGCAGTATCAGAAACGGGTTCGGTTGCTCCAGGCCCGGATGCTGATGGTCGCCAGCGCCAGAAGCGTCACCAGTGCAGCCTTCGAAGTCGGTTACGAAAGCGCTACCCAGTTCGGCCGTGATTATGCGCGGATATTTGGCCTTCCCCCCGCGCGCGATGCGGCGAGAATTCTGGGCGAAACCAAAGGCGCCGTCAGCTCTCGATCAGGCTCTTGATCCGCACGGCCAGGCCTTCAACCGAGAAAGGCTTGGTCATGACATGCATATTGGCGTCCAGATTGCCGCTGCCTATGACGGCGTTTTCTGCATAGCCGGTGATGAATAACACCTTCAGATCCGGTCGACTGGAGCGGGAATAATCCGCCATCTGGCGACCGTTCATGCCGCCAGGCAGACCAACGTCGGTGACCAGCAGATCAATGCGGGCGCTGGACTCAAGAATTCGTAGCCCCGACGCGCCATCGGCGGCTTCCAGAGCTGTGTAGCCCAATTCTTCGAGGATTTCTGCCACCAAATGACGCACTGTCGGTTCGTCATCGACCACCAATACAGTTTGCCCCTCTGACGCCCTGGGCATTTGCAGGGGTTGCAACGGGATCTGCTCGACGTGTCGGGTCGTTTCCTGGGGCAAATACAGACGCACGGCAGAGCCTTTCCCGACTTCCGAATAGATTTTCGCCTGACCGCCGGATTGCCGGATAAAGCCGTAGATCATCGACAGGCCCAGGCCGGTTCCCATACCCAGCGGCTTGGTGGTGAAAAACGGTTCAAACGCCTTCGCCACCACGGCCGGACTCATGCCAACGCCTGTATCGATAACGCTTAATGACACGTAGTTTCCTGGCGCGAGATCGAAGGCTTCGGCGGCACAGATGTCCAGGGTGCAGTTGGCAGTTTCGACCACCAGCTTGCCGCCTGCGGCATCGCATCACGGGCATTGATACAGAGATTCAACAAGGCATTTTCCAGCTGATTGCCGTCAACGTTACTGGTCCACAATGCCTCGCCGAGCAGCATGCGGGTTTCCACCGCCGGACCCACGGTGCGGACGATCAGATCCTGCATGCTGGCGACCAGACGGTTGATATCAGTAGGCTTGGGATCAAGGGTCTGTCGTCGCGAAAACGCCAGAAGCCGGTGGGTCAAGGCAGCCGCCCGCTGGGATGATCCGTGTGCCGAGTTCACATACTTTTCGAGTTCATTGATGCGCCCTTGCCCTATGCGGGTCTGCATCATCTCCAGGCTGCCGGAAATCCCGGTCAGCAGGTTGTTGAAATCGTGGGCGATGCCGCCGGTCAACTGTCCTACTGCCTCCATTTTCTGGGATTGCCGGAGCTGCTCCTCAGAACGCATCAACTCCTGGGTTCGGTCCTGGACAAGCTGCTCCAGGGAGGCGTTGATCCGCCGCAGATCGTTTTCAGCCCTGCGCCGGGCGATGGCACTGCGCGTGCGGCCTGCTGCATCTGCGGTAAAGCGCATTTCTCCTGCTGTCCAGGCGTACGGTTCATTGCGGATAGCACACAGAGCGGCCACGGTTTTGCCGTTTTCCACCAATGGCACGCTGAGCAGCGACCTTATGCCGGCCCGCAACAGGCCCTGCGCCTCGCGGGAACGGGGATCGTTCGCGACATCCGCGATCGACAGTGACTCGCCCAGTGCCAATTGACTGGAAAACCAGTCCGAGTCATTCCCGCTCCAGAGTCCGTCCAGTGTGGTTTCTGCAGCCTCGGGCCAGCTTCGACCACTGAGGACAAGCTGCCCGTCAGGATTCATCGACAAATAACAGGCAGCGTCGCATTCCAGGACGCTGCCCAAGGTCGCAGCAACGCTACACGCCATGTGTTCGGGTTCTGGCATGTCGCGTAACGCGTCACTCAGTTCGAGCAGTGCCTGGCGCCTGGTCAGCGCACGATGGGCCTCGGTCACTTCCTGGAAAATGATCGTGAATCTGTCACCCTCCAGCGGGTGAACTCGACCTTCAAACCAGCGACTTATGCCCGCAACCTGATGATTGAAGGCTGCGGTTTTATGCTGATCGACCGCCTCTGCCACCTCGTCGATCCAGAAATTTTCGATGTCTGGAAACAACTCGCGGACTGTTCGGCCCTTCACTTCTGCGTTGGTCACGCCGACCAGCTCGGCCCAGGCTGGATTAACGTCCAGGTATCGCCAGTCGCTGACCGTGCCATCTGCCCCGCGAATCAGCTCACCGAGAATGAAGCCGTCGTCGAGCCGTTCAAAAATACCGCGCCAGTACTCTTCACTCTGGCGCAGCGCCAACTCCGCATTGCGACGCGCGGTGATATCCGTGAACAACACTGCAACGAGCTTTTGTTCGGTGCTGATGGCCGTGGCATGAACCTCAAACCATCGACGCAGTGCCTCTCCATAGTGTTCGAAGCGTATAGGCTCACCGGTGTCAGCCACTTTTCCGTAGACGTCGTACCAGTGTTGGTCTTGATCGGGCACCATGTCCCGAATCCATCTGCCTTTGGCATCGGCCAGGCCGGTATGCTGCTCGAAAACGCGATTGGTCTCGATGAATCGGTAATCGCACGGACGCCCATCGGCATCAAATTTCATTTCGATGATGCAAAAGCCGGTTTCGATCGAATCCAGCAGCTGTCGGTATTGTCGTCGCGCGCCGGACAGATCGGCTTTTAACCGTTCGTTTTCGGCGTGAAGAGTTTGGGTGTCAACGTGACTCATGGACGTCCCTGTGGATGGCGGTGTTCGGCGCCTAACCTTGTTGAGCTTGAACGACCCGACTTTATCACTCAATCATTCGGCCTGACCCGCAGTTTCTAACGGCATTGCCTGAGCAACGTCACCTGTTGTTGGTTCGCTGAATAATTGATTGCGTAGGCGCAAGGCGCTTATCGCGAGGCTGGCGCACTGACAGGTGCATGTTGTTCCATCAACTCGACCACCCAATCGATGAACACGCGCAGTTTCACGCTGATATGCCGGTTCGGCGGAAATGCCACGTACATCGGCATCGAGTCCAGCCGCCAGTCTGCAAACAGCGGCACCAAATCGCCCCGCGCGACGCTGGCCTGGGCCATGTAGTCAGGCAACCAAAGCACCCCGAGGCCGGCCAGGCCTGCGGCGAGATAGGCATTGCCATCGTCGACGGCCAGAACGTAGCGACCCTGGACATGCACGTTTTCATCGTTCAAGCGCATGGCATAGGGCAGCGCCTTGCCGGTGCGTGCCCACAGAAAACCGACGATACGATGCTGCGAATCTTCCAGCTCGCGAGGATGCACAGGCGTACCGACACGCGCCAGATAACTGGGTGCCGCATAGACACCCAGCTGGAGATTGCCGACCCGACGAGCCATCAAAGACTGGTCGGTCAACTCGCCGCCACGCACCACGCAGTCAACATTCTCGCCGACCATATCAACGATCCGGTCGCTCACGCCCATGTCGATCTGGATATCCGGATAGCGCGCATGAAAGGCTGGCAACGCCGGTACCAGAATCATGCTCGCCAGCGGGCTGGGCACGTCGACGCGCAACCTGCCTCGCGGTAAGGCCGAGGCGCCGGACAGGCTGGTTTCGGCGTCGTCCAGGTCAGCCAATAGTCTGACAGCGCGTTCGTAAAAGACCGCGCCGTCAGCCGTCACGTTGACTTTGCGCGTCGTGCGATTGAGCAGTTTGACACGCAGCCTCGCCTCCAACTGCTGGACCAGTTGCGTCACGCTGGTCTTGCTCATGTGCAGCGTTTCAGCTGCTTTGGTGAAGCTGCCCGCCTCCACCACTCGGACGAAGGCCTGCATCGCATCGAAGCGGTCCATTTTTATCCTCTGCGTGCTGGATGGCTGCCTTCATTGCTGCCTCGATTGTTTGGATTTTACAAACAGTGCTGGCTAGAGTTGCCTGTTTATCAGGCGGGAACAAGCCCCTAAAGTCCTTTCATCACTTAGCGGGTCGGCTTTGACTCGTTCTTTAACCCTATGAAGGAGCTAGCTATGACAACCCGTGATGTGGTTTTTCCACCCGGCCGCCAGGCGCTTTATGAGCGCAATCGTTATTCGCCGGCAATCAAGTCCAATGGCTTTTTGTTCGTCTCGGGACAAGTCGGCAGTAACGAGGACGGCTCGCCCGAAGCTGATCTGGAAAGCCAGGTGCGACTTGCGTTCAACAATCTCAATGCCATTCTCGGCGCTGCCGGTTGCACCTTTGACGATGTCATCGACGTGACCGTGTTCATTGTCGATCCAGAGTCGAAGTTTGAAACCATCTGGAAGGTGATTCCGGAGTTCTGGGGCCACGCGCCGCACCCGACGCTGACCGGCGTTGGTGTGACCTGGCTGTATGGCTTCCAGTTTGAAATCAAAGTCATCGCCAAATTGCCGGAAACCGCTGCTGCATGACCTGACAGGCGATTTGGACGGCAGGTGTAAGGACGGCAAGCTACCCTGATCTCAATGCAGATTCCCGCAGCGAGATGACGACATGCCTAATGACTCCCGCCCTGCCGTGCTCGGATTGATCGGCAATACCCCACTGGTGCGCGTTACCCATTTCGATACCGGCCTGTGTACGCTGTTCCTCAAACTTGAATCGCAGAATCCCGGCGGTTCGATCAAGGATCGCATCGGCCTGGCGATGATCGATGCCGCCGAACGCGATGGCCGCCTGCGACCCGGCGGCACCATTGTCGAAGCGACGGCTGGCAACACCGGCCTGGGACTTGCCCTGGTCGGTCGCGCCAAAGGCTACCGCGTGGTGCTGGTGGTCCCGGACAAAATGTCCACCGAGAAAGTCCTGCACCTCAAGGCGATGGGCGCCGAGGTGCATATCACCCGCTCCGATGTCGGCAAGGGCCATGCCGAATATTATCAGGACGTCGCCGCGCGGCTGGCGCAGGAGATTCCCGATGCGTTCTTCGCCGATCAATTCAACAATCCGGCCAACCCGCTGGCTCATGAGTGCAGCACCGCGCCGGAGATCTGGGCGCAGACCGAGCATGATCTGGATGCCATCGTCGTCGGCGTCGGCTCGGCAGGAACGCTGACCGGGCTGACCCGTTTCTTCCGCCGTGTGCAGCCTGACCTTGCCATGGTGCTGGCCGATCCGGTTGGTTCGGTCATGGCCGACTACAGCCGTGGCCTGCCGCTGCCCACCCCGGGTTCCTGGGCCGTGGAAGGCATTGGCGAAGACTTCATCCCTTCAATTGCCGACCTTTCCAGCGTGCGCCAGGCCTATTCAATCAGCGATGAGGAAAGCTTCGATCACGCCCGGCAACTGTTGCGCGCCGAAGGCATTCTCGGTGGCTCTTCCACCGGCACTTTGCTGGCGGCGGCGCTACGCTACTGTCGCGAGCAAACCGAACCCAAACGCGTGGTTAGCTTCGTCTGCGACACGGGCACCCGTTACTTGTCGAAGGTGTACAACGATCAATGGATGACCGATCAGGGCTTGCTGCAACGCACGCGTTACGGCGATCTGCGCGACCTGATCGCTCGGCGTTTCGAGGATGGACGGGTGATCAGCGTGGGCCCGGACGACACCCTGCTGACCGCTTTCCAGCGCATGCGTCTGGCGGATGTGTCGCAGCTTCCGGTGTTGGTGGATGGCCAGCGTCTGGTGGGCGTCATCGACGAGTCCGACATTTTGCTGGGCGTCCATGAAGACCCTTCGCATCTGCGCCTGACCGTGGCCAGCGCCATGACCGTCACGCTGGAAGTGTTGCCTCCCGGCGCCAGCCTGGTTGAGCTGCAAGGCAAACTCGACCGCGGACTGGTTGCAATCATTGCTGACAGCGCAGGCTTTCACGGCCTGATTACCCGTGTCGACCTGCTCAATCATTTACGGAGATCACTATGAGCCAACACGATGAAACCACCCCGCCACAGGCCTTCGCCACAAGGGTGATCCATGCAGGTCAGGCGCCGGATCCTTCCACCGGGGCATTGATGCCGCCGATTTATGCCAATTCCACTTATCTGCAACAAAGTCCCGGCGTGCATAAAGGCCTTGATTACGGCCGCTCACACAACCCGACGCGCTGGGCATTGGAGCGCTGCGTGGCGGATCTGGAAAGCGGAGCCCAGGCCTACGCCTTCGCCTCCGGACTGGCGGCGATTTCCACCGTGCTCGAATTGCTCGACGCCGGGGCACATATCGTCTCAGGCAATGACCTGTACGGCGGGACTTTCCGTCTGTTCGACAAAGTGCGCCAACGCAGCGCCGGGCATCGCTTCAGCTACGTCGATCTGACTGATCTGGCGGCATTCGAAGCCGCCTTGCAGGACGACACGCGAATGGTCTGGGTCGAGACGCCGAGCAACCCGCTGCTGAGTCTTACCGACCTCGCCGCCGTGGCGCGCATCTGTCGTGGACGCGGAATTATCTGCGTCGCCGACAACACCTTTGCCAGCCCGTGGATCCAGCGCCCGCTGGAGCTGGGTTTCGATATCGTGGTGCATTCGACCACCAAATACCTCAACGGCCATTCCGACGTGATCGGCGGCATCGCGGTGGTGGGCCAGAACCCGGAACTGGCCGAGCGCCTGGGTTTCCTGCAGAACTCGGTGGGCGCCATCGCCGGGCCGTTCGACGCCTTTCTGACCCTGCGCGGTGTGAAGACCCTGGCCCTGCGCATGGAGCGCCATTGCAGCAACGCGCTGACGCTGGCGCAATGGTTGGAGCAACAGCCGCAGGTGGCACATGTCTATTATCCGGGCCTCGCTTCGCACCCTCAGCACGAACTGGCGCGACAACAGATGCGCGGATTCGGCGGCATGATCTCCGTTGACCTGAACACCGATCTGGCCGGCGCGACGCGCTTTCTCGAAAATGTTCGGATCTTCGCCCTGGCCGAAAGTCTAGGTGGCGTGGAAAGCCTGATCGAACACCCGGCGATCATGACCCACGCGAGCATTCCGGCAGAAACCCGCGCACAGCTCGGCATCGGCGATGGGCTGGTGCGGTTGTCAGTGGGCGTTGAAGATATCGAAGACCTGCGCGCCGACCTGGCTCAGGCGCTGGCCCGGATTTGACGGGCTTTGACTGGCTGAAGCTGGGCGCTGCTGGAAAGAGATGAGTAGAATCGGCGCAGTCCCATCAATAACATCGGAGTCGCTATGAGTGCCTATGTAATCGTCGAAATCACCGATAAAGATGACGCTGCAAAAACCAGATACGCACAAGCTGCAGGACCGGTCGTAGAAAGCTTCGGCGGCAAATTTGTCGCCCGCAGCCCGGTGACCGTCCTGCACGGCGCGGGGAATTTTGAACGCGGCCTGGTCATTGAGTTTGACGATCGCGAGGCGGCTCTGACCTGGTACCACAGCCCGGAATATCAGGCACTCATCGAAGTCCGCAATATTGCCTTTGATAGCCGCTTTGTACTGATCGGCTAAGCTGCAACCCTTCGCGTCCGGGTCTTGCGTCCGGGTCGCAGCTATCAGGCTGACGACTCAGGCTTTGGCGGCCATCGCTGTCACTTCCACACGCATGCCTTCAACCGCCAGCGCGGCAACGCCAACAGCCGCGCGAACCGGCCAGGGCTTGCTGAAGAAGCGCTGATAAACCTCATTGAAAGCCGGGCGGTCGGCCATGTCGGTGAGGTAGATAGTCAAATGCAGAACCCGGTCCAGGGAACTGCCGGCGCCTTCCAGTGCAACCTTCAGCGCTTGCAGTGTGCATTCGCTCTGCTCGACGATGCCGCCCAGCTCCAGGCTGCCGTCGGCGCGGGTGGGGATCTGGGTGGAGACCAGCAGACCGCCGATACCGGCCACGTCGGAGGAAATGGATTCGGGATCGGGGTCAGCAACAAAAGTGAGGTCGTGGTTTGCCATGGGGATCTCTTGCTTGGGGGCTAGCGGGAATCTTGCAGGCGGCCAGTCTACAACCCCATCCAGCGTTCGTGAATGACCGGCGTCGGCGCAGTCAGCGGGCACTGCCGGTAATCGACGCAGGCCGCGCTATCGCCAGTGCTACCAGCGCCGCAATGAAACACAGCATGCCGGCGATGAAAAACGACGGCGTATAGGTTGCCAGCACGGTGCGGATCATCCCCGCCCCGTAGGCCGCGAACGCAGCACCCAGTTGATGGGCGGCGAAGATCCAGCCAAACACGATATTGGCGCGTTGTACGCCAAAAGTGGCAGCGGTCAGCTTGATCGTTGGCGGCACCGTGGCAATCCAGTCCAGCCCATACAGGATGGCGAAGATCGACAGCCCGAAGACGGCAAAATCGGTGAACGGCAAGATGATCAGTGCGACGCCGCGCAAGCCGTAGTACATGAATAGCAACCAGCGATTGTCGTAGCGATCAGACAGCCATCCCGAACCCACCGTGCCGATGAAGTCAAAAATCCCCATCAATGCCAGCAGCCCGGCAGCGCTGGTGGCGACCAGACCGAAGTCGCCACACATCGTGACGAAGTGCGTCTGGATCAAACCCGACGTGGTTGCGCCGCAGATGAAAAATGTCGCGAAGAGAATCCAGAAGGTCATCGACCCGGAAACATCGCGCAGAACGGTCAGCGGCATCAGCAACATCTGGCGCAGCGTGCCGGTTTTAGCGCTGACGGCTTGCGGTTCGGTTTCGCCGTAAAGCGGCAGACCAAGATCTGCGGGGTGATCACGCATCAGCGCAAGTACCGCGACAACGGCCACGGCCAGCATCACGCAGATAAAAGTGAGTGCTGTGCGCCAACCGAAGTTTTCGGTGAGACGCGCCAGCAGCGGCAGGAACACCAGCTGGCCGGTGGCTGAACTCGCTGCCAACAAGCCGATGATCAAACCGCGTCGAGACGAGAACCAGCGGGTGGCGACTGTCGCGCCCAGCACCATCGCGGTCAGCCCGGTACCAGCGCCGACCAGAATGCCCCAGCACAAGACCAACTGCCAGAACTCGGTCATGAACAGCAACGAGGCACCAAATCCGATCATCACCACGACAATGGCCGTCACCATGACTTTGCGCATGCCGAAGTGGTTCATGAAAGCACCGGCGAACGGCCCCATCAACCCGAACAATGCAAAACGAATCGCCAGGGCTGAAGAAATATCGGCCGTCTGCCAGCCAAACTCGTTCTGCAATGGGACGATAAACACACCCGGCGCGCCTACCGCTCCGGCCATTACCAGCATCGTCAAAAAGGTCACGGATGCGACGACCCAACTGTAATGAATCCTGCGCCGCGTCAGTGAACCCGCGAGTAGCGATGCCAGCATTGCCATGTCCTTGCTTGAGCGAAATGGGGGAAGTGACAAGTCACTTTTGCAGGGCATACCGCATTCGCCGTTGCCGAACGATCAGTTGTCCCGCCTGATTTCACGGGACGAGGGCTAGCACAAACCACCCGACCGTAAGATGATTTGCATCATATAATCGAGTTTGCGATTCATCAAGCGCATAATTAATAGAAACTAAATGCGAGATCTGCATGCTATTTCAAGCCCCCCTGCTCTATTCGCTATCGATAGTGAAGGTATGTCTAACTGATCGAACAAGCGCTTAGGGGTGGTATTAACTGGATGAAAGATGAATCATTCGTCGAAACAGCCAGTGCCGCCCCGTGAACGCCAGATCTTTGAGATGCGCTTTGACCATCGGATCAAAGATCTGCCCATGGCCAGTTCACCCACAGTTCTTTAGGATCGAACGACCACACGCAAGGAGTGCCCAGATGGATTGCCTGATTCGAATCGCAACTGCCGAGGACTCCACGGCCATAAGCAAGGTCATTATCAACGCCTTGCGAGAGTCCAACGCCCTCGACTACTCACCAGAAATCATCCTCCAGGTTGAAGAAGGCTTTTCACCGAAGGCGATTATCGATTTGCTGATCCAGCGGCAGGTCTATGTGGCGACGATCCGTGGTCAGGTGGTGGCAACAGCCAGCCTGGATCGGGACGTGGTTCGCAGTGTGTTCGTCGACCCACCCCATCAGGGGACAGGCATAGGGCGACAACTGATGACGATGCTGCTGGAAGTGGCGGTCAATGGGCGGATCGAACGATTGCGAGTCCCCTCTTCCATCACCGCAGAAGGATTTTATTCGTCGCTAGGCTTCAACAAAATCCGAGACGAGTTTCATGGAGCCGAGCGCACAATCATCATGGAAAGGCTACTTGGACTCACGTAAACCGATCATCACCACACCCAGATCCTCGGTGTCCTGATATCAGGTTTCCGAGGGTGGGCGGCTGCGCCTGACATCAAGGTCTTTCAACAAGAGACTCCCGTTGTGTTTGTGGCTCTTCGATCTGACCTGTCTGCTTAGGCCTGAACTCTGCCAGTGACCGCCGGATTCGGCTCGCCAGCGAGCTACGGCCATGCACATTCTGGTAGTGGAAAACGGCAGTTGATCGAATGACAGTGGGATCGGCAGGTAGATTGGTGTGCAGCGAGCGGTAGCCCCAGAACAGATACATATCGCCCGGTCGCATCCGTATCCGCACGAACGCCTTGGCGTCTTTGGCGTGACGCCGGGCCAGGCGTCGTTGCGACCACCGATTGTCGATCAGCAGCTTGTCCAACAGGTTCAGGGCATAATTTTGCCGAATGGGCCGGTGATTGGGGAGCATGATCAAATCACCCGGGTCGCTCTGGTCTGGCATACAAACAGGCATGATCGCCGTCAGCACGAACGAATCGTAGTGGAAGATCAACGACTCACGCTGGCCGCGCTCGCCAATCAGGCAACGCAATACCTGATGCAGATCTGGCTCACGGGGTTGCTGCCCTGTCCCTTTTGTCACGACACGCTGGCATAAATCGAGGAAGTCGGGGGAGCTGCCCCACTCATGTAAAAGCGAACCGGCTACGGCCTGGCTGCCAGTTAAAGCAATGTATTGATTTCCAGCGGCAGTGACAGCCTGGCTGACCATCGCTTGTAACTCAGCCAGTTCAACGTCGCTCGCCCAACCACGTAGAACGGCGTAGCCATCGGTGTTGATCGCGTCGACCAGCGTCTCGATCTGCGTTTCAGAGAACTTTTGATATTGCATCGGGTGCGTACTCGCGGCGGTGGAGTGAGCATGTCCGCCCGTGCAACCCTGACGCTGAGATAGCGATCAGATGATGTTCGGGCTGACTTAAACCGAAAGCACACACCGTCTCACTAACCGGATGTTGTCTGGCACTGAAATTGCGCCGCCCGCTGCCATTCCGAGACAGCCCAAGCGATCGTCGTCAGCTTAGTAGATTGATACGCATTCAGTAAAGTTTCGTATCTTTCGCTTGACATGATAGCCCGTGGCCACCTGTAAAGGGGTTGTTCAGCACGTGCTCATCCCCTGAACATCGGCGAAGACGGCAAATTACTTGAGTACTGCGAATGAGCGTCAGCTGGTCGTGACAACACCCAGAAAGCGTCCTTACCCGACCCCCTTCGCTGGAGCACCGATCAAGCGACTCTGACTGCTCTGTATGACAATTGAAAATTGAATCCGGAAAATGGGAAACGCTGTCTATCCGTAGAACCCGCAAAAGGCAATTGTTTGCCAGTCAGCCCATAAATCCAGCGATACAGGCTGACAATATATTGTAAAGATAGCCGTCACGTGGTGACCGCTTGTCCGGTTCATAACGGCCTGTTGCGCTGACAGGCATGCCAACTTTCTGGACGTCGATATTGTCTCTGAAGTGTTCCACGCAACTCCCTGACACTGATCAAAATCCACGGTGACTGGAAAGTCACTGCCAAGGTCTATCAGCAGTTGCAGATCAAACCGTCGACGAGCGCAAGCGGCTCTGCGAGGGCGGCGCAGATTCGTATTTCCCCCAGATGCGCCGTAAATGACGCGCCGACCCGAACCCTGCGCGTTGTGCCACCGTTTCCATATCCAGGCTCGAATGGGAAAGCAATTCTCGCGCAAGCGTTATCCGCAGTCGATGCAGGTAATCCAGCGGCGCGACCCCCGCGTATTCATGGAACAGCCGCCCCAGATGACGGCCGCTGGTGCAGGCAATGCCCGCCATCTGCTCTATCGTCCAGTCGCCGCCGGGGTCGGCAGCAACGGCATCCTGCACCCGGTGCAGCGCCGGGTGCAGGTGATTGCGTCCCGCAATCCATGGCGATAACTGCGGATCGGCACCGCCCCGCCGCATATACACCACCATTTCCCGCGCCACTGCACACGCCAGCCGTGGTCCGCTCAACTCCGCCAGCACCTGCAGCATCAGGTCGATACCCGCTGTGACGCCGGCGCTGGTACTGATCCGACCGTCGGTGACATACAGCCGGTTCTCCAGCACCCGGGCCCTGGGCGCGAGTTCCTGCAACTGCGCGCACAGTGAGTGATGCGTGGTGCATTGGCGGCCATCAAGCAAACCGGCTCGGGCCGCACTCAACGCCCCCGCACACACGCACAGCAATCGCTCGCCGGTGGGCGCCAGAACCCGGCGAAGCCATTCGGTCAGAACAGCGCTGGCTGTTTCGAACTCACGCAGCTGCGTCGGGGATACTGCCGACGTTGAACCGACCAAGACCACGAGAGTGCCCGGCAACAGGGTTTCCGGCAGCGGCGCCAGCCCTGCCAAAGGCAGGCCGATAGAAGTTTGCAGGTCCGCCAACGGGCTGACGTAGTGCAACTCAAACGTCGCGCGCTCCTCGCCTTCTGCCCGGCGTTCTGCGAACTCGATCCGGGAAGCGAGCTGCAGCACTTCGGCCGGGCCCGCCAGATCCAGCATCAGCACATTGGGCAGCAGCACGAACAGCACCGGAATCGCCAAGGTTTCAGCCCTCCAGCACCTGAGCAACCGTGGCGATGCGTGCGAAACGCCCCTCCAGCACCAGCTCGGTACGCTCGCGAATTTCGGCAGCACTGTAAGTACGACCGCTGCGAGCGTGAGTCATGGCGAAGGTCAAGGTTGCCTCACTCACATAGTCCACGGCAAAACCGCTGTCCGAGGCGTGGCGCGTGGTGGTTTCACAACATTGTTCGGTGCGGATGCCGCTGATGATCAACTTGCCGACGCCCTGCTTCGTCAGCCAGGCCGCCAATCCGGTGCCGACAAGCGCACTGTGATAATGCTTGTGGAACATCACGCTCGGGCTGATCGAAAGCTCTTTCAACGTCTGGACGTGGCCCGACGCCAGGGAAAAGGGCCCGTGCTCGCCGACGTGGAATATCTGCACCACCGGAATCCCCTTCTCCACGCAGCCGTCAATCAACGCCTGCTGCTGTTCGAGGAATGCCGAAAGGTCGGTTCCGGACCAGTAAGGTGTATGACGAAAAGACTCTTGTACGTCGATAACGATAAGCGCGCTGAGGGTCATGTTTAGCTCCGTGGCGTTTGCCATGCTGGTGATAGTGGCTGCATGGTAAAGCTCAAGCAAGCACCGCAATAGACGGGAGCAGGACCAGTGGAGGACGCTTTCGGACATGCGCGTATGTTTGGAAGCCGGAAAAAATCGTATGGCAAATGACAGGGGCTGCGCCTGAACCCTGCAAATTGTCTGCTAAACCTTAGAATTGCTGTCGGTGACGCAAAAAAACAGGCTGGCTGAAATAGTCGGCCCCACTCCTGAAGGAATTAACACAATGTTCAATAACTGGTCCGAACTGCTGCCTACCATCCAGAAGTCTTTCGCTGCCCTGGGCAAAAGCAACCCGAAAATGGTCAAGGCTTACATAGCGCTCGATGAGGCCTCTGCCGAGAACGACGTGCTGGACGCCAAGACCCGTGAGCTGATTTCCATCGCCGTAGCCATCACGACACGCTGCGACGGCTGCATCGGCGTACACACCGACGCGGCAATCAAGGCCGGTGCCACTCGGGAAGAAATCGCCGCTACCCTGGCAACCGCCATTTCGCTGAACGCCGGTGCCGCTTATATCTACTCACTGCGGGCGCTGGAGGCTCATGACGCACTGAAAAAATAAGCCGTACCGCCTTCGTTCGCGAAGCTGGCATGTTGCAGGAGCGAATCTATTCGCGAAGCAATGGTGCAGACGCTGAAGCTGTGCCGGATGTACCGGCCCCTTCGCGAACACGTTCGCTCCCACAGGGATCGGGTTTCGCTAGAAGTCGACCAGCGGCAGCGTCACGACAAACACGCTGCCCTGGCCATCGCCATCGCTCGTGCCCGTCACGGTTCCGCCGTGGGCTTCGACCAGCTCACGCACCACTGTAAGACCAATCCCCAGGCCAGCACCGTTGAAACCGACGGCGTGAACATCCTGCACAAATGGTTCGAAGATGAATGGCAGGGCCAGGGCGGAAATACCGATACCGTTATCGCAGACTCTTATCTTTACCCAATCTCCGTCGGTCGCGACCGACAACGTGACAATACCGCCGGACGGCGTGTATTTCGCCGCGTTGCCCAACAGGTTGCCAAATATCTGCGCAAGCCGGCCCGGATCGCCGTTGACGCCCAATTTGCACTCAGGCAATTCGACACTGAACTGCAGATGCTGAGCAATCATCACCGGGCTGCAGACTTCGATGGCACTACGGATGATCGGTGCCATATCGATCAGGCGGCAATCGAGACGGAACTTGCCGGAAGTGGCGCGTGAGACGTCGAGCAAGTCTTCCACCAATCGCGACATATGCTGAACCTGACCTTCGATCAGCTTCTGCATGCGCGGCAGTTCCTCCCGAGGCACGCCCACGATTCGCCCGGCAATCATGCTGATCGGGGTCAGCGGATTGCGCAGCTCGTGCGCCACCAGCGTCAGGATTTTTCGTTGTCGTTCCAGAGCGCTTTCGGCCAGATCCTGCAAGTGTTGCGCACCAAGAGCGGCGATCACCAGTTGTTCATTGGCTTCACGCATCTCCAGAAACAAGCGTTGTTCTTCCAGGGTGCGGCTTGGTTTCTCCGCATCCGATTGCGCCAGGAGAATCGCCAGCACCAATTGCTGATTGGCCTCAACCAGCTGCTCCACCTGCTGGCTATCCACCAGACGGTTGCCGGTGTCGCTCAATTCCTTTTGCAGCGCCGCCAGAACCGCTCGAGCTTCAACGGTTTTTTGACCGAGCAGGAACAACTCACGAGCGGCATTGGCCTTAACGTCCTTGTCCTCGGCGTTGGTCATGAGGTTGAATTACTCATTGTCGATGCCAAGGCGCCGACGGGTTGGCCGCCCGCCCAGCAAGCCTTCCTGGTCAGGCAGCATGTCGCCGATCTGCAAACCTTTTTCGTCGATGCTGTACAGACGCAATTCATCGGAGTGGGCACTGGCCCGCACCTTGACCACGGCCATGATGCGCAGCAAGCGACTCTGCACTTCGATGTAGCGCTGGACGATGATCGCGTCAGTGAGAAATGCGGTGCCGTACGGGCTGAAACGCAGGTCGGTGTAGCGGTCTTCCAGTTCGGAGGTCATTAATACGCTGACTCCCGCGCTGGTCAGTGCGGTCACCATACGCGACAGCGATTCGCGGAAGTCTTCGCGGAAAGTCGGCGCCAGGGCAAGCTCGAAGCCCGAGAGCGAATCGATCACTACGCGGGTGGCTTTGAGCCGGGCGATTTCGCCCAGCAGCAAGTGGACAATTTCGTCGATGGACAGATCCGGAGCGCGACTGTCCACCAGACCCACCACTCCCTTCTGGATCAAGTCAGCAAGTGTGGTGTTCTGCGAATGATTGGGGCGCTGCTCGAAGACCGCAATTACACCCGTTTCACCATTGCGCGCGCCCTCGGCCAGGAAGGACGCCGCCAAAATGCTTTTACCCGAACCCGACGGCCCCGCCACCAGCAAGGAGTATCCGCGAGGAAGCCCGCCGCCCAGCATGTCATCCAGGCGCGGCACGCCCATCTTCAGGCGTTTGGCCGGGAATTCCAGAGGCGCCTCATTCTGGTTGAGCGTCGCCGGGGCGAACACCTTGATCCCGGAGCTGGCAATGCGGAACGTGTGCAGACCCGGCAAAGTCGGCTGACCCCGCATTTTCATGATTTCCATCTTGCGCACCATGGAATTGCGCTGGACGCTCTGGCGCAACCAGATGAGGCCATCGGCCACGGTGAAGATCGGATTGGTATCGGTCTCGGTGAAATATTCCCCAATCAGGAAAGTCGTCGCCTGCCAGGTGGTCATCAACATGCCCAATTGCTGGATGAACTGCGGCAGATTGTTGTTGGGGTTGTTCTGGGTCTGGCTCGCCAGCACCACGGAACGAAACGAGTCGACGAACACCAGCGACGGGGTATGAGCCTCCACTTCGCTGACAATACGACGCAGTACTTCGTCAAGATCACCGGCCAATGTGTCGTCGACCAGATTCACGTAGCGGATCGACTGGTTGATCGCATCGCTGTCAAAAAAATCGAACTGCTGCTGATAACGCAGCATCTTCAACGGCGGCTCGCCCAGTACGGTGAAGAACAAGGCCGGACGTTCGGGCGTCGCCAGGGCAAACATCATCTGATGCGCCAGGGTAGTTTTACCGCAGCCAGGCGGGCCCGCGATCAGATTGAACGAAAACTCCGGCAAACCTCCGCCCAGCACCTCGTCCAGTCCTGGCACGCCGGTGGCCAGGCGGTTGATAGTCACTTTGGTGCTCATGGCGATTTTTCCTGCGAAGGGGTGTCGCTCAAAGAAGGCTCCCACACGCCGCAAAGCAAACGTGCGGTCAGCGAAGGCCCGATCAGCGTGGTCAGCAGCCCGTAATAGGTGGTCAGCAAGACTTGTCCAAAAAACAGCGCATTGGTTTTGCTTTGCTCGACGAGTGCGGCTGCGATGGCCGTCAGAATTGGTGCTGCCTGCAAGCTGCCATAGCTGGCAGCCAGACTTGGATGAGTTGTTACAGCGAGATGGAGGCTGCGACGCAACAGCGCAGCCGCCCCTTGTTGGCCGATGACAGGCGCGAGCGTTGCGTCCATATCCTGCAATATAGAAACGACTGCTTGAGCAATCGTTGCAATGTCAGCGTTGGGGCCAACGCGGTGCGCCAGAGAAGCTACGATCTGACGGCTCTCTTCGCTGAGCGGGGGCATGGCTAGCTGATATCCGAAAGACAGACTCAGATGGTACACCCTATTGCCGGTTACCGAGCGCTGAATGAAAAATGCAGTGCAACTAATTGATTTAGTTGGCCAATTAAGACTGGCGCGCTCCGGCCAAGTCAGTCGGATCGCCCGTAATCCAGACGTTATCTACAGTGACGCGGCGACGGAACCCAAAACGCCATCACGCCGTTGCCATCGGCCCGGGAAGGCCCGTTCAGGCAACGGCATCCAGCATTTGGTGAGCGGCAAGTAGAAAAGAGTGAATCCAGTGTCAGACCGGTTCTGACATCGTCACCCGGTTTTTCACGCTCGGCCGCTCCTGCATTCTTGCGTACCAGGCCAGCAGCGCCTGGCACTCTTGCGGGACCGCCAACTCCACGAGCCCGGCAAAGATCAAACCGCCGATAACCGTGATGTCGGCCATTGAAAACGTTTCCCCCGCCACAAACGGCCGGGTTTGCAGTACGGCATCGAAGTAACGCATGCCGCGCAGGGCCTTGTCGCGCTGGCGAAAACCCCATTCGGCATTCTGGTACAGCTCGACGTCTGGACCGAGGCCCGGTGTGGCGTGATGGAAATAAACACTGACAGCGTCGAGCAGCTCCAGCTCGGCGCGCTTGCTCATCATGTGAATCAGGCCTTTCTCCAGTGGTGTGGTGCCGGTGAGCGTCGGCGTGTCATCAAGGGCGTCGAGGTATTGGGTAATCGCGGTGCATTCCGCAATCAGGGTCCCGTCGTCAAGTTCCAGTACCGGCAGCGTGCCGGAGTAATTTTTCGCCAGGAACTCCGGGGTCTTGTGCTCGCCCTTCCAGAGATCAACCGAAACGAAACGGGTGCGTGATTGCAGGTTTTTTTCCGCCAGGGCAATACGTACCCGCGCCGGATAAGGGCCGGTGTGCCAGTCGTAAATTGTCAGCGTACTTGTGTCTGAGGGGGTGATGGAGTTCATAATGAAATCATACCTATCTGCCAGTTGGTAGGTAAAAGGTACCGATTGAAAATTTAACGGTCAAGCGCTTTGTATCGCTTAAGATGCGCAGCCAGTGAACCGAGGAGGCAGTGAAGTGAGCGCAAACCATCGAGAAGCCATTCTGGCCGCCGGCAAAGACGCCGCGCAGGCTCACGGATACAGCGGTTTGAATTTCCGTGATCTGGGCCAGGTCGTGGGCATCAAGAGCGCGAGCATTTACTACCACTTTCCGAGCAAGGCCGATCTTGGCGCAGCCGTGGCCAGGCGCTATTGGGAAGACACGGCGGCCGAGCTGGAAACCATGCTCGCCCAAATGCCGGATCCGGCCAGCTGCCTGCGTCGCTATCCCGAGCTGTTTCGCCGCTCGCTGGCGAACGGAAACCGGCTGTGCCTGTGCAGTTTCATGTCCGCCGAATTCGACGATCTGCCGGAGTCGGTCAAGACAGAGATCCAGACTTTCGCCGATGTCAGCGTGGCCTGGCTCGGCAAAGTCCTGTCCGCTGCAAACGGTTCCAGCCCCGAGGACAACGAAGCGCAAGCACGCGCGATCTTCGCTGCGGTCTCCGGTGCCCAGCTCATGGCAAGAAGCCGCGCGGATATCGGGCTCTATGACACGCTGATCGAGAGTTATCGTGTGGCGGGGTTGCTACCGGCGTAGGTGTACAACTTCGCGGCTTCCGGCAGCATCGATTTAATAGCACCCAACGTAAAAGCGCCCTTGCGGGCGCCTCAGGAGTTAAAGCCAGCCTTTGATTCGTGTACAAACCGCCGGAGTGGAGATCCCGTAGCGATCATGCAAGGTCGGCAGCGCCCCCGCGTCAAGGAAGGCGTCCGGCAATGCGATCTGTCTAAAGGTTGGCGTGACGCCGTTGCGCAGCAAAACCGTGGCGACCGCTTCACCCAGCCCGCCGATGATGGAATGGTTTTCGGCGGTGACCACCAGTCGCCCGGGCTTCCTGGCCTCGGCGAGAATCGTCTGCTCATCCAGTGGCTTGATGGTTGGCACATGTAGCACCGCGACATCCACGCCATCGGCCTGCAATTCCTTCGCCGCTTCCAGGGCGCGCATCGTCATCAGCCCGGTGGAGATGATCAATACGTCGTTGCCGGTGCGCAGGGTTTTCGCCTTGCCGATCTCGAACTTGTAACCGTATTCGTCCAGGACCAGCGGCACATTGCCGCGCAACAAGCGCATGTACACCGGTCCCTGGTGGGCGGCGATGGCGGGGACGGCCTGCTCGATTTCCAGGGCATCGCATGGATCGACGATCATCAGGTTTGGCATGGCACGAAAGATCGCCAGATCATCCGTAGCCTGGTGACTTGGCCCGTAGCCGGTGGTCAGGCCTGGCAGACCGCAGACAATCTTGACGTTGAGGTTTTCCTCGGCAATCGCCATGCAGATGAAATCGTAGGCGCGACGTGAAGCAAACACCGCGTAAGTCGTCGCAAAAGGCACGAAACTTTCGCGCGCCATGCCCGCCGCAGCACTCATCAACAACTGCTCAGCCATGCCCATTTGATAAAAACGATCCGGATGGGCCTTGGCGAAAATGTGCAGGTCGGTGTATTTCGACAGATCAGCCGACAGCCCGACGATATCCGCACGCTGCTCCGCCAGGGCGGCCAACGCATGGCCGAAAGGTGCCGAGCGGGTCGCCTGCCCTTCCGAGGCAATCGAGGCAATCATCGCCGAAGTGGTGAGTTTCTTTTTCACTGCGCCAGCCGCGGGCGCATTCTGCTTATTCAAGGTGCTCATAGGGTTTTCTCTTCTTCGAGGTTGCTCAGCGCCACATCCCATTCATGCTCGTCCACGCGGATGAAGTGGGTCTTTTCCCGCGTCTCCAGGAAAGGCACACCCTTGCCCATTTTCGTGTCGCAGATGATCACTCGGGGTTGCGTTCCAGGATGATTGCGCGCGGCATCGAATGCGCCGACCAGCGCCTCCAGATCGTTGCCATCGACACGCTGGGTGAACCAGCCAAAGGCCTGCCAGCGATCCACGATGGGCTCGAACGCCAATATCTCGCTGGAATGACCATCAGCCTGTTGGTTGTTGACGTCGACAATCGCGATCAGGTTGTCGAGCTTCCAATGGGACGCCGACATCACCGCTTCCCAGGTCGAACCTTCATTGAGTTCGCCGTCGGACAACAGGTTGTAGACGAAAGACGCCGAATGCTTGCGTTTCAGACCCAGACAGGCGCCCACCGCAATCCCCAGGCCGTGGCCAAGCGAGCCCCCGGTGATTTCCATGCCGGGGGTGTAAGCCGCCATGCCCGACATCGGCAGGCGGCTGTCATCCGACCCATAGGTTTCAAGCTCGTCGAGGGGGATGATTTCGGCCTCAATCAGCGCCGCATACAGGGCGATTGCGTAGTGCCCAATCGACAGATAGAAGCGGTCACGCTGCTCCCATTGCGGATCTTCGGGGCGGTAGTTCAAGGCATGAAAGTAAGACACGGCCAGCAGGTCAGCGGCGCCGAGGGCCTGGCCTACATAACCCTGGCCCTGGACCTGACCCATCCTCAGCGCATGGCGGCGGATGTTATGGGCGCGTTGCGCCAGGGTCGTGGAAGTCATCTGTGAAGAAATGGCTGTCATGGTGAATACTCCGTTGATTCAACGATTGACCGAAGCGGCAGGAATGCGCAGGACCAGCAGCGCACCCAGGCACAGCACACCGGTAATCAGGTACATGCCAATGGCGCTGGAACCGGTGGTGGTGGTAATCCAGCCGATCAGGTACGGCGAGCAGAAACCCGCGAGGTTCGCGAAGCTGTTGATTCCGGCGATCCCCGCTGCGGCAGATACACCACCGAGCAACGTGGTGGGCAGCATCCAGAACAGCGACGAAGCAGACAGGACCCCCGCCGCTGCCAGGCACAGGCTGAGTACCGAGAGGATCAGATTACCACCCATCAACGCCGCCAGCGTCAGGCCCAGCGCGCCAGCGATCATGGGGATAATCAAGTGCCAACGGCGTTCCTGATGCTTGTCGCCACTGCGGCCCATCAGCAACATCACGACGATGGCGCACATATACGGCAGGCTGGTCATCAACCCGATATGCAGCGCGTCAGAAACCCCGGCGTTGCGAATCAGGGTCGGCAGCCAGAAGGTAATTGCGTACTGGCCCATTACCACGCAGAAGTAGATGCATGCCAGCAGCCACAGACGCCGATCACGAATAAACGCCGCCGGGGACGCGTGAGTGACTTTGCGACTTTCATCTTCGGCCAGCTCTTTCTTGACCAGTTCTTTTTCGTCGGCACTGAGCCAGGTGGCTTGATCGACGCCATCCTTCAGATAGAACAGCACCATAAAACCGACGATCACGGTTGGAACCGCTTCGATCACGAACATCCATTGCCAACCCGCCCAGCCGTGAAAACCAGCGAACGAGTTCATGATCCAGCCGGAGAGCGGGCCGCCGATCATTCCCGACAGTGGAATGGCGACAAACCACAGCACGGTCATTTTTGCCCGGCGATAGGACGGAAACCAGTAAGTGAGGTAGAGCAGCAGACCCGGCGCCAGTCCTGCTTCGGCAATCCCCAGCAGGAAGCGCAGGCCATAGAATTGCCAGGCTGTCTCGACGAAGGCAAACAGCGCAGAAATGATGCCCCACGAGATCATGATGCGCGCGATCCAGCGCCGCGCCCCGACCCGGTGCAGGATCAGATTGCTGGGTACTTCGCAAAGAAAGTAACCGATGAAGAACATCCCGGCGCCGAGTCCGTAAACGGTCTCGCTGAGCGCCAGATCGTTCATCATTTGCAGCTTGGCGAAGCCGACATTGACGCGATCGAGATAGGCGCACAGATAACACAGCATCAGGAACGGCATGAGCCGCCAGGCCGTTTTTCGATAAGCGTTGGAGCGCGCGGCCGAGGCCGCTTCCAGAGAAAAAGTGGTGGATATCATGATGATCTGATCTCTTGTTTTTATAGATCGCCGGGCAATGAGCCAAGCGCATCGTCGATCCAGAACAGCACGGGCCGCGTGCAGCCCGCCCACGTAACAATCAGTGAATCAGCATGCCTCCGTTCACATCCAGGGTGATGCCCGTGAGATAGGAGGACAGGTCGCTGGCGAGAAACAGCGCGGCGTTGGCCACATCCTGAGCGGCACCCAGGCGCCCCAGCGGTATGCCGTCGATGATGGCGTGACGCCGCTCATCCTGCATCAGGCCGCCCGTGATGTCGGTGTGAATCAAACCCGGCGCAATGGAATTGACACGGATATTGTCCGGGCCGAATTCCCGGGCCATCGCCTTACCCAGGCCCAGCACGCCCGCCTTCGCCGCGCTGTAGTGAGGCCCGCCGAAGATACCGCCGCCACGTTGAGCGGAAACCGACGACATACACACGATGCTGCCCGAGGACTGGGCGCGCATGGTCGGAATCACCGCCTGGGACATCAGCAAGGTACCGCGCAGGCTGACATCCAGCACCTTGTCGTAATCCGAAGGGCGAATGTCCAGGGTCTTGATCGGTTGGGTGATGCCGGCATTGTTGACCAGAACGTCGATGCGGCCGAAATGCTCGATGACTTTGGCGACGGCAGCCTGAACCTGGGATTCATCCGCAACGTTTGCCGCCAGTCCCAGATGACCTTCTCCGAGTGACGCAGCGGCATCACGTGCGGCGGATTCATCCAGGTCCAGGATCACGACGCGCGCGCCTTGTTGAGCGAAGGTCACTGCGGTCGCCCGGCCGATACCGCGTTCCGATGCAGCGCCGGTGATGATTGCGACTTTGCCTTTGAGAAGCATGGGGAATACCTCGGTATTATTTTTATTGGGATGTTGCTTATGGGTTCGATCCGCAACGAATCGATGCCTCAGCTTGTGCCCCGGCCAGAAGCTGAGCAATAACGCAAAAGTCACTCGTTGCTGAAATAAATTCAGCTCTCGTCAAGGCCAGGGCGAAGTGCTTGAATGCAAACATCCCCAATCACAAGAACTACAGCGGAGTTACCTGACATGCGTCCTGCAGCCGATGCGCCTAGCGCCTTGCCACCGCTGAGAGCGATTCAGTCCTTCGAGCAGACCGCTCGCTTCGGCAACGTAGCCAGGGCCGCTGAAGTGCTGGATCTCACGCCTTCGGCAGTCAGCCATCAACTGGCCAAACTGGAGGCGCTGATCGGCCGTCAATTGTTCGTGCGTGCTGCCCGGGGAGTGTCGCTGACGCCGGTGGGCGAGCAGTATCTGAAGGACGTTTCCGGACTTCTGCACAGCCTGGCCGTAGCGACGGAGCGCGCGGCCAGCGATGTCAGCCTCGATTGCCTGCGATTGCATTCGGCGCCCAGTTTCGGCCTGCTCTGGCTGATGCCGCGCCTGGAAGCGTTTCGGATGAGCCACCCGGACATCCAGATCAATCTGTCGTGTTCCTATGAATCGCTGCATTTCAGCCGCGACAAGATTGATGTCGATATCCGCCACGGTCTGCCGAACTGGCCGAGCTACGAAGTTCGTACCGTGCGCAACGAAACCTTCGCCGTGCTGGCGTCGCCCAAGCTGCTGGCACGCCACGCAGTCAATGGTGCGGCGGATCTATTGGATAGGGACCTGATTCTCTCGGAAGCGACGTTGCTCAGGTGGCCCGAATGGTTCGCCCAGCATGGCATGGCGCGCCCTGAAAAGCCTTATGCCTTGAGCTTCGACCGTTCCTACATGACGCTGGAAGCCGCCAGCCATGGGTTGGGTTTTGCGCTGGAGAGCTCGCTGCTCGCGCAGAAATATCTGGCGTCCGGGGCCTTGGTTGAAGTCGCCCCGGAGGCATTGAGCGCACCGGTGGCTGCCCACCATCTGGTATTCCCCAAAGCCCACTCGGGTTTTCCCCGTGTCAGGCGTTTCCTGGAGTGGATGGAAAGCGAGCTGGGCCACGGTTTTGTGTTCTGATTCGGCAGGTTGAGCCGAAGCCGTGATCTGTCAGCGCTTTCCTGTCGTTTCAAACCGGCGCCAAAAGCAGTTTGAGAAACCCTGCGCAGTCCAGTTCCTCTGCCAGGCCCGCGACGCCCTCCTCCAGCGCACGGCTAAGTGTCACGCCCAGGCTGGCCTCGGAAAACCGACGGTACTTTTCGATGAACTCGACCGCCGACAACCGATTGGCGGGATCACCTTTGGCAGCTGTCGTCGGGCTGGAAAGTGCTGTGCCGTCTTTTAGCTGAACAGTGACGCGCGACAGGATCTCCTCAGGGAACCGCGCAGAGAGATCAGCCGCCTCTGTGATGCTTATCTTTTGGCTGATATTCAGGATATCGGCGGCGTGAATCGATGCACCTGTGACCTCCTCTGCACCAAGTTGTCCACGTACGACCAAAGCGGCAACCGGGAACGCCAATGCGTATTGGGCTTCGTCGGCATTCTGCGGAACGTGCCCCTGCAAACGCACAGACTCATGAAACGTCTGAATCTCGATGGAGTCGACGTTTTCCGGGGAAATTTTCGGATGGAGGTGCATCAAGTCGGTCATGGCCGTCAATGCGGGTTGCGCCCAGCGACACACAGGCCAGGGCTTGAAATATTGCTCATCGATTTCCCAGCTCGTGCCGATGCCTTCCCAATACCGGGCCACTGACGTGGACTCAACGGTAGCGGCCGGCGCACCGGTTACGCCAGCCTGCGCCATGAGCAGCGCATTGATGCCTGAATAAGCCCCTGCCCCATGCGCGTCTCTGAGCATCGACGGGAAATCCACCACGCGCATCATGGGGCAGCGTGGCCCAAAATATTCGGCGATGCCAAGGGTGTGATTGAAGGTTGCTTCGTCCAGCCGGAGCAAACGTGCTCCGGCACAGACCATTGTGCATTTTCAGGTTCTGCGCACTTTCGTCATCGGTGCTGATTTGCATCTCGGAGAGAAACTTGACGGCAACCGGATTTTTTTTTGGCAAATTCCTTGTTCAGAACGGCCCGGACCGTATCAATCGCAAAGCCCTGATTCTTGCCCTTGTAGTCGGGGCTAAACCTCAATTACGCGAAGTCGCTCAAAGGTATTGGCGAACACTACGAGCTGTTCGATGCCGCGCAGATGCACGAAATCACTGGCTCCAGCTACGACCAGGGCGGGCTTTATACGCCTGGCGCGGTGATGATTCAGCCCGCGCAATATATCCGCGACCTGGCGCAGGGCCTGGGCGACAAAATCAGTTTGTACGAGCGATCTCCGGTGATCGAGTTGTCACGTCAAAGCGGCACGTGGCTGGCGAAATCGCACCGTGGCCAGGTCAGCGCACCGAAAGTGATATTGGCGGTCAACGGGCACATCGAAGACTTTGGGCATTTCCAGGGTCGCCTGCTGCACGTGTTCACCTATGCCTCGATGACCGCCGCTTACCGCGATGACTCATTCGCCAAAGCGGCGCCAGGCCATCCTCGGTGGGCGTTGCTACCCGCTGACCCGATGGGCGCCACGGTGCGCAAAATCACTTCGGACGGCCTCTCGCGAATTGTCATTCGCACCAGGTTCACCTACGACCCGACGATTCAGGTGACGGCCAAGCGCGTCGCCGCCGTAGCGCGCGAGCAGCGTCATTCCCTGGATCTGCGTTTTCCCGAACTGAAAGGTACGTCTCTTGAGTTCAGCTGGGCTGGCCGCCTGTGCCTGAGCCGTAACAGTGCCGCTGCATTTGGCGAGATCGAGGAAAACCTCTACTCGGCTTGCTGCGAAAACGGTCTGGGCACTGTAAAAAGTACCTTGGCTGGAGTGATGGCAGCTGAGTTGGCAACCGGCACCCGGTCGGTTTTCCTGGAGCGCTTCAGCCAGTCACCCGGTCCGAGCAAACTGCCGCCCAGCCTATTGACCAGACTCGGTGTAAATTCCGTCATCAGCTGGCAGGCATTGAGGGCTGGACGAGAAGGTTGATCAGCGACCGCTACCCTTTAAAGACGCTTTACCCCGGCAATCATTGAGTGACGAGCATCATGAGCGAACAGCTGGCGAATGCAGAACGAGCCATTGAAGTCCCACGCCCGCAGCTGGGTATTGTCCTGTGCCTGCTGTCCATGCTCATTTTTGCCAGCCAGGACGGCATCACCAAGGTACTGGTCAAAGACCTGCCCGTCGCCCAACTGATGATGGTGCGCTATTGGGTGTTTGTTGTATTTGCTCTTGGCTATGCAGCCTATCGAGGCGGTGTCAGGGCTTCTATCGGCAGCAGGCATCCCTGGCAGCAAGTTGTTCGAGCGCTGGTGGGAGTGGCGGATGTCGCGCTGTTTGCAGTTGGACTGCGCTATCTGGGCCTGGCGGAAATGCATGCACTGTATGCGGTATTTCCGCTGATGACCCTGGCTTTGGCCGGATTCATGCTGGGTGAGTTTATCGGTATCCGTCGCTGGGTCGCAGCTGCCATTGGCTTCTCGGGAACCCTGGTCATTCTGCGCCCCGGCGCAGGCGTTTTCGAACTCGTGGCACTGATCCCGCTGGTGTCCGCAGCGGGTTTTGCCCTGTTCAACGTCCTCACTCGGCGCATCAGCCAGCACGACTCCTTCGCAACGAACACGCTCTATATGGCGGTTGTCGGCGCCATAACGGCAACCTTTGTCGGGCTGCCCGGCTGGGTCGCTCCGACCGGGTCCGAATGGGTGTTGCTGGGCATAGTCTCGCTGACGGGTGTGGTCGCGCAACTGCTGCTCATCCAGTCCCTTAGATATGCAACGGCGGGAACCCTGCAACCGTTCAACTACGCGTTGCTGGTGTTCGCGACCCTGATAGGCTTCGCCGTATTCGGCGAAATTCCTGATACCTGGACGGTGGTCGGCGCGGTATTGGTTATTCTCGGGGGCATGTATTCCATTAAGACTAAAGGATGAATTCCGTATTGATTGTCCATCAGGTGGCGTCAGCCGAGAATGGGCGACGCACCTTGCTGGAATGCCTTCCGAATATGCCTCTGTGGAATGATTGTTACCGGATTGAAATATATGACCGGGCCATTTATTTCACTTAGATTAGGGCCCATTAATTGCCTTGACTGGACCTTCGTGAGCAAACTTCTGATCGTCGACGATGACGTCGAAATCCTCGACCTGCTGAAAAGATTTTTCGTCCGCCACGCCTACGAAGTTGAAGTAGCGGGAGACGGCGTCAGCATGTGGGCGGCGATAAAGAATCAGCGTCCCGACATCATCATTCTCGACGTGATGCTGCCAGGCGAAGGTGGTTTGAGTCTTTGCCAGAAGATTCGCATTGAGTCGAACACGCCGGTGGTCATGTTGACCGCGATGAGCGAAGTCAGCGACCGGATTATCGGCCTCGAACTGGGCGCAGATGATTACCTCACCAAACCTTTCGACCCGCGCGAATTGCTCGCGCGGTTGCGCTCGGTGCAACGACGCACTTCGGACCATCCCGTGCGAGCAGCGGACAAAAGCCACCCGCTGATCCTGTTCGGTGACTGGCAATTTGACCTGACGCGCCGGGAACTGCGCTCGGCGCAAGGCGTCATGGTTCCGCTGTCGGGCGGCGAATATGACCTGTTGCGGGTGTTTGTCGAACACCCGCAACGAATTCTCACCCGCGAGCAATTGCTTGACCTGGCCCGCGGGCATACCCACGAGGCATTCGATCGCAGCATCGATGTGCAGGTCAGTCGGTTACGCCGCAAGATCGAACCCGACAGCAAGCGGCCCGACATCATCCGCACCGTGCGCAACGGCGGCTACATCTTCACCGCCGATGTGAGCCGGCGATGAGCGCTCTGGACGGATCCAGGGACACCATCGTGCGCTGGGTCGCGCTGACGATCATCGCTGCCATGGTTACCTGTTTAGCGCTGTACGCGTTATTTGTGCAGGCGGCGGGCGTCTGGTCGCGACCGTCGCTGGAGCAGATCGGCCTGCTCGAAGAAGCCTCGGCCATCACTCGCCTGATCGAAGTAGCGCCGCCTGAATTACGCCCCAAACTGACCGTGGCTGCCAGTAACTCACTGTTCACCGTGCATTGGTACACAGACCATCAGAGCATCGGCGCGCCAGCAATAGAAGATGATTTCAGCGACGCGTATGTCATACAGCAGCTGACACATTCCCTGGAGCGTCACGTGGAAGCCTACGAACCGGACGATTGGCCGCAGGCCGATCCTCAGGCCCGCTACATGCTGGCCGTGCAGTTGAGCGACGCAACCTGGCTGGCATTTGTCGCGCCCGACCGTACCTGGGGCATGTCGCAACTGGCGCGCAACAGTGTGCTGGCGCTGCTCGGTCTGATTGCCGTGGTCCTCGTCGCCTGGTTCGCCACGCGCCGGCTGGCCAGTCCCTTAAAGCGCTTCGCTTACGGGGCGAGGCGTTTCGGAGGCGACTTCCACTCCCCTGCCATCACGCCCGAAGGCCCTTATGAAATACGCCAGGCGATCATCGCGTTTAATGCCATGCAGGCGCAGATTCGGCACTTTGTCACGGATCGCACGCAGATGCTCGCGGCCATCTCTCATGACTTACGGGCGCCATTGACCCGGATGCGCTTGCGCGGCGAATTCATCGAGGATGAAGAGCAGCAACGCAAACTGTTTCGTGACGTGGATGAAATGCAGTCGATGATTACCTCGGCCCTGGATTTTTTCCGCGACGACGCGCGACTTGAGCCCGCCACGGCGTTCGATCTTTCCGAACTGATCCAGACCATCATCGATGACTACCGGGATCAAGGCGTGCTGGTGCAATTTTCCGGACCCGGTAAACAGGTGTATTTCGGGCGTCCGCTGGGCATCAAGCGCGTGGTGATCAACCTCACTGAAAACGCGATCAAATATGGCGAAGCGCCATCCATCAACCTGTCGCGGTCCGCAAACTCGGTGTTGATCGAAGTGGCCGATAACGGACCGGGGATTCCTGAAGCGTTGCTGGAAAAAGTCTTTGAGCCTTTTTTTCGCCTGGAAACGTCACGTAGCCGCAGCACCGGCGGCGTCGGCCTCGGGCTTTCGGCGGCGCGGGCGATTGTGCTGGAACACGGCGGCGAGCTGCGTCTTTTTCGTCGGCCACATGGCGGTACGCTTGCGCGGGCGATGCTACCGACCCAGTCTCGGCCTTGAGCAGCTGTCTTGGCTTGTCAGGCTGACGCGCCCTGTTCCTCAAGCATTTGCACGAATACCGTCAAACTTTGCGACACCGTTCCCCTGCGCCAGACCAGCCAGGTGCGCAGGAAACGAAACGCTTCGGACAACGGCCAGACGCTCACCGTCGCACACCCCGGCATGCTTTCCAGCATGCTGCGCGGCATCAAGGCCAGTCCGGCACCGGCGCTGACGCAGGCCAGCATGCCGTGATAAGACTCAATTTCGAAGATTTTCCCCGGAACCGCAGCATCCTCGGCGAACCAGTTTTCCAGATGATGCCGATAGGAACAGTTGGACCGAAAGGCATAAATGCTGGCGCCGTTGACATCCCGACCGCGGCGAATCGGCGCGTGGCCCAGCGGCGCGATGATCACCATTTCCTCCTCGAAAGCCGGTACGCCCTCCAGAGCCGGATGCAGAACCGGACCATCGACGAACGCCGCAGCCAGTCGACCAGACAGCACCCCATCGATCATTGCCCCGGAAGGTCCGGTGGACAAATCCAGTTCAACCTTGGCGTACTTCTGGTTATAGGCCGCCAACAGGCCAGGAATGCGCACCGCCGCCGTACTCTCCAGCGATCCGAGGGGTAGCGGCCCACGCGGTTCTGCTCCGGCTACGGTCACGCGGGCCTCCTCCACCAGGGCGAGAATGCGCCGGGCGTAGTCGAGAAAACTCCACCCGGCAGGTGACAGGCGCAGGCGGCTTTTTTCGCGGATGAACAGATCCACCCCGAGGTCCTGCTCCAGCTGCTTGATTCGCGTGGTGAGGTTCGACGGCACACGGTGGATGTGCTGCGCGGCTGCACTGATGCTGCCGTGTTCAGCCACGGCTTTGAAAATCTCCAGCTGGACCAGATCCACTTCATTCTCCAATCGTGAACGATACGCTCAGTATTATTCAGTTTCTAGAAGCTTAAAGCCACCGTACTCTTTGTTCATCCCTACTAGCAGGACGGTGACATGACTTCCATATCCAGCCTCACCCATGCCGTATCCATCAATCCGGTCAACGGCGAGCAGATCGGCCACTACCCTTTCGAATCGGCAGCGGCACTGGACGGCGCGCTGTCTCGCGCAGCGGTCGGCGCTTCGGTCTGGCGGCGAACCACCACCGGGCAACGCGCAGAGTTGCTGATCGAACTCGCCCGATCGCTGCGTGATGATGCAGATCAACTGGCGACCAGGATTACGCTGGAAATGGGCAAGCCCATCGCTCAGGCACGCGGCGAAATCGAGAAATGCGCGCAGCTCTGCGAGTGGTATGCCGCCCATGGTCCAGCGATGTTGAGCGCCGAACCCACACTGGTCGAAGGCGGCAAGGCGCGCATCGAATACCGGCCGCTGGGTACGATTCTGGCGGTCATGCCATGGAATTTCCCGATCTGGCAGGTGGTTCGCGGCGCAGTCCCGGCGTTGATCGCCGGCAACACTTATGTACTCAAGCACGCGCCTAATGTCATGGGTTGCGCCTATCTGTTGCTCGATGCCTTCAAGCGCGCGGGTTTTCCTGAAGGCGTCTTCGAGGTCATCAACGTCGATACCCAGGGTGTTTCCACCGCCATCGCTGACCCGCGCATCGCAGCCGTGACCCTGACCGGGAGCGTGCGAGCCGGCATGGCCATCGGCGCTCAAGCCGGTGCAGCGTTGAAAAAATGCGTCCTGGAGTTGGGCGGTTCCGATCCGTTCATTGTGCTCAATGACGCCGATCTCGACGAAGCGGTCAAAGCCGCAGTGATCGGCCGCTATCAAAATACCGGGCAAGTCTGCGCTGCGGCCAAGCGCCTGATTGTCGAGCAAGGCGTGGTGGAAGCCTTCACCGAAAAATTCGTCGAAGCTACCCGGCAACTGGTCATCGGCGATCCATTGGCGACTGAAACCTATATCGGGCCCATGGCACGTTTCGATTTGCGTGATGAACTGGATCAGCAGGTTCAGGACACCCTGGAAGAAGGCGCGACCTTGTTACTCGGCGGTAAAAAAGCCCCTGGCCCCGGTAATTTTTATGAGCCAACGGTATTGGCGGATGTCACCGACCAAATGACCTCATTCAAACAGGAACTGTTCGGCCCGGTAGCGTCGATCGTCACGGCGCGGGACGCCCGGCATGCGCTGGAACTGGCCAACGACAGCGAATTCGGTCTCGCCTCGACTATCTATACCCGCGATATTGCCCTGGCGGAAAAGCTGGCCGCTGAGCTGGAAACGGGCGGCGTGTTCATCAACGGTTATTGCGCATCGGACCCACGGGTCACCTTCGGCGGCGTGAAGAAAAGCGGATTCGGCCGCGAGCTGTCGCATTTTGGCGTGCGTGAGTTCTGCAATGCCCAGACTGTGTGGCTGGATCGCAAGTGATTGAATTGAATGCATTCTGTTGGAGCGAGGCTTGCCCGCGAGTCGCCGGTACATCCGCCCATTATTTCGAAGCAGAGACAAAGCCCTTCGCGAAACAACTTCGCTCCTTGTATGTTGCCCGCGAAGAGCGTCGAAGTGACGCATGTTGAATCGGGTGGCAGCAACAACATTTGCAGCGTTGCCCAGTGAGGTTTCGCCCTGACGGTCGAGTCCATTTTGTTTCGGCAAAAATAGACGAAAACCATCTGCGCTGACGTCCGGCCCGACTTCGTCGGGTTTGGCGGTGTCTGCCCAATCGCAGCACGGAAAAACAAAAATCAGAAGCCGATGCCTAGGTCCAACGAAAATAGGTTACTTACGCGCCAGCTCATGAGTGACGCATTGCTCGTAATAGGTCTGCTTGATGCCAGCCGGCTTCAGGCGTGAAGGACTTTTATAAGTCTGCTCGGTGATGCCCATGGCCGTCATGCGCATCCAGGGCTGGGTAAACTTCCGGGTTTGCAGCTTCTTGCGTGCGCCATAGAGGGTCACTCCCGCAAGCTTCGATTCCTGCGCGCCTGCTGCAATGCCCGAACCCCAGGCGCAAATGGCGCGCCCGTTCATGCTCGGCTCTTTCGCCTGAGCCGTGAGCGAAACATTGACCAAGACCAACGTCGCCGCAATCAATCCAAAGATCCGCATCTAGCCTGCACCTAACGTTCTGAAAAGAAAGACAGTTTGACGGGCAATCCGAGATTGCGGGGCCAGCAATGTGCCTCATTTTCTGATGAATTTGCCGCCGGAAGCTGGCGGATAGCCATTCATTGCGCATAACATGACCACAGTCCAATCGTCCGGTCGCGCCCATGTTCAAAGCCAGTCTCCGCAGCCACCTGACCCTCTGGTTTGCCGGTTTGTCACTGCTGACGCTGCTGATAGTCGGCGTGTATGTGGGCCATATCGCAACCGAGCAAATGAAGCAGGCAAGCGGCAGCGCGCTGGCGAGTAACGCCCGTTCAGCGGCGGCCCTGTTGGGCATCCAGCTGCGGGAAAGACAACTGGAAATCTTCCTGCTCAGCCGCGAACCCCATCTGGTACGCGGCGACCTCGATGACCCGGATATATTGCCGTCAATGGAGCTGCGCAGTCAGTCGCGGTCCGAATACGCCTGGATGGGCGTTGCGGACACCGACGGTCGTGTGCACCAGTCGGTGAAAGGCTTGTTGTTGAATCAGTCGGTGAAGGAGCGACCCTGGTTCAAAGCGGGATTGCGCGGCCCGTACACCGGCGATCCTCATGAAGCCCTGCTGCTGGCGAAAGTGCTGCCCTCCAATGCCAACGGCGAGCCGTTGCGTTTCATTGACTTTGCAGCGCCCATCATCAACGGCGACGGTCAAGTGGTCGGCGTCCTCGGCGCACATGCGCACTGGAGCTGGGTGACGACGATTGTGCAATCCGCCATCTCGCACAGCGACATGAGCGCTGACACTCACGTGCTGATCGTCAATCAGGACGGTCGGATACTCTATCCCGAGCAACTTGCCGGGCAGCTGCAAACCAACATGCCTGGATCGCCACTCAGCCTCTCCGACGCATCCGGCTGGTCGGTGGATAGCGAGTATGTCAGCAGCGTTATTGCCGTGCCGACGCCGCCCAATTCGGGGCTGGCCTGGAACATCGCGGTACGCCAGCCACTGAACACAGCGCTGCAACCCGCGCGCATCCTGCTTTACAAGCTGCTGGGACTGGGTGTGCTTGCTGCGCTGCTGTTCGCGGTGGTGGCTTACTATCTGGCACTGACCCTCAGTCGGCCAATCGAGCAACTCGCCAGATCCGCCAAGCGGGTCCAGACCCATCGCACCGGCGTGTCCTTTCCCCTGAAACACCCCGTTCAGGAAATCGCGCAGCTGGGCCAATCCATGCAGAGCATGACTGAGTCGCTGCTGGGCAAGGAGCGAGAATTGCAGGCCGCGAACGCGTCCCTGGAAACCACCGTCGCGCAACGCACCGCCGCCCTGACACAGGCCAACGCCGAACTCTTGAAACTGGCAACCCACGACGCCCTCACCGGGGTTTACAACCGACGGCGGCTGGATGAGAAGCTTGCCGAGTGTACTTTGCTGTTCAAACGCACAGGCCGCGCGTTCGCGTTGCTGTTGATCGACGCCGACCATTTCAAGCGCATCAATGACACCTTCGGCCATGCCACCGGCGACGAAGTGCTGGTGCAGCTGGCACAGTTGATCCAATCCAGTACCCGCGCCACGGACTTTGTCGCCCGCTACGGCGGTGAAGAATTCGCCGTGCTGCTGCTGGAGATCGAAGGCGAGAAGAGCCCACAAATTGTTGCGCAGAACATCTGCGCCGCCATTGCCCAGGCCACCTTTGCCGTGGTCGGGCAAGTCACGGTCAGCATCGGTATCGCGCTGGCGCAGGCATCGGACGCCAACCCGGCGACGCTGATCAAACGCGCCGACCAGCAGCTTTACCAGGCGAAGCGACTCGGCAGAAACCGGGTTGCAACTTTTGAGCAGAGTTCATAACGCGGACAAAGGTTGCGGGGGCGAAAGCAACTGACCTTTTCCGACGCTGATAGAGCGCGTACCAAACCGCTTTGCGACATCCAGCTGAAACGTTTCATCTTTTTACCCAATCCTCGTGTTTCAAAGGGAACTCGTGCGTTCGGCTGTCCCCTAACATCCCAAGCCAACTGGCCAGCATCCCGCAGCAACGTTCCTTCTCGCTTCCTTTCAGATCGACCACAGGATTTTGCAGTTCATGTCTTCGACCACTACTTCCTCAGCTCGCCATGAACAGGCCGGGCATAACACGTCGTCAAAACGGTTGATCTTTATTTCGGTACTCGTGGCCACCATGGGCGCCCTCGCCTTCGGTTACGACACGGGCATCATCGCCGGTGCCTTGCCGTTCATGACATTGCCGGTAGATCAGGGCGGGCTGGGCCTGAATGCGGTCACCGAGGGTTTGGTCACTTCCTCGCTGATCATTGGCGCCGCCTTCGGTTCGCTGGGCAGCGGCTATGTCTCCGACCGTTTCGGGCGGCGCCTGACGCTGCGGTTGCTGTCGTTATTGTTCATCGCTGGCGCCTTGTGCACGGCCATTGCACCATCGATCCCGTTCATGGTTGCCGCGCGCTTCCTGCTGGGCATTGCCGTCGGCGGCGGTTCGGCAACAGTCCCGGTGTTTATCGCCGAGATCGCCGGCCCGAAAAAACGCGGGCGTCTGGTCAGCCGCAACGAACTGATGATCGTCAGCGGACAATTGCTCGCCTACGCCCTCAGCGCTCTGCTGGCCGCGCTCGTACAAGTTCCGGGAATCTGGCGCTACATGCTGGCCTTCGCCATGGTGCCGGGCATTTTGCTGCTGGTGGGAACCTTCTTTGTCCCGGCCTCGCCACATTGGCTGGCGTCCAAGGGCCGCTTCGATGAAGCAAAGGATGTGCTGGAACAACTGCGCGACAATCCCGAGGATGCCCAGAGCGAAGTCGAGGACATGAAAGCCCAGCACCAGCAGGCGCGCAAACGCCCTCCCATCAAAGAGCTGCTGCGTCAGGGCTGGGTGATCAAGTTGTTGCTGATCGGCATCGGCCTGGGCTTCACCGCCCAGTTCACCGGGGTCAACGCGTTCATGTATTACACACCGATCATCCTCAAGAACACCGGGATGGGCACCAACGCCGCGCTGACCGCCACCATCGGCAACGGCATCGTTTCGGTGATCGCCACCCTGCTGGGAATCTGGGCCATCGGCCGCTTCGGGCGCCGTCATTTGCTGATGACCGGGCTGGTCATCGTCGTCGTTGCCCAGGTCGCGCTGGGCTGCGTATTGACGTTCATGCCGCAGAACCTGACCCAGAGCTACGCCGCCCTCGCCTGTATTCTGCTGTTTCTGTTATTCATGCAGATGTGTATCTCACCGGTTTACTGGCTGCTGATGTCGGAACTGTTCCCGATGCAGGTTCGCGGCCTGCTGACCGGTACCGCCGTGTCGATGCAATGGCTGTTCAACGCGGCAGTTGCCTTTACCTTTCCCATGGCTCTGGCAGCGCTGGGCAACCCGACCTTTTTTGTCTTCGCGGTGATCAACGTTGGCTCTTTGCTGTTTGTGTTCTTCTGTCTGCCGGAAACCAAGGGCAAGTCCCTGGAACAGATCGAACGCCACATGAAGAAAGAGCTGGTTTAATGTCGCCCGCCGTACCCAATTTTTGCGAGGTTTCATGACTACAACTGCCGACGCGCAACCTACCAGCTGGATCAGTGTCTGCACGCTCGCTGTCGCTGCGTTCATCTTCATCACCACCGAGTTCGCTCCGGTAGGATTGCTGAGCGCCATCGCCAACAGCTTCGGCATGACGCCCGCGCAAGTGGGCCCCATGTTGACGGTCTATGCCTGGACCGTGTCGCTGATGTCGCTGCCGATGATGCTGCTGACCCGTAACGTTGAGCGGCGGCTGTTGCTTAAATGGGCCATCGGCACGCTGATCGTCAGCCATATCATCCTCAGCGTTGCACCGACCTTCACCCTCGTGGTGATCAGCCGCATCTGCATCGCCCTGGCGCACTCGGTGTTCTGGTCGATTACCGCTTCGCTCGCCGTGCGCCTCGCGCCGGCTGCCAATCATGGCCGCGCGCTGAGCATCCTGGCCATGGGCTCGTCCCTGGCGATGGTGCTCGGCATCCCGATTGGCCGTCTGTTGGGCGAAGGCATGGGCTGGCGCGCAACCTTTGTCGCCATCGCGCTGGTGGCGTGCCTGATCTGGTTTTTGCTGGCCAAGAAGTTGCCGCTGTTGCCGAGCCAGAACAGTGGCAGCCTGACCAGCCTGCCTATGCTGTTCAAGCGCCCGGCATTGGTGTCGCTGTATGTCATCACTGCGCTGGTGGTGACCGCCAACTTCACCGCCTACACCTACATCGAAGCGTTTGTGCAGTCGGTGGGCGGTTTCAGTCAATCGACCACCACCTGGCTGCTGCTGTTGTTCGGTCTGGCCGGATTGCTCGGCTCGATTTTCTTCAGCGTCTTGCACACGCGCTTCCCGGCGACCCTGACTCACATCGCGATTGGCTGCTTGTGCCTGTGTCTGGGTTTGATGTTCTGGGCCTCGTTGAGTGTCTACGCGCTGGTTGCAGTTTTTGCCGTGTGGGGCCTGGCGATGTTGTGCTTTGGCGTGCAAATGCAGTCTCAGGTGATTCGCATGGCGCCGGACGCCACCGACGTCGCCACCGCGCTGCACTCGGCGATCTACAACATCGGCATCGGCGGCGGCGCGTTGTTGGGCAGCATTGTGGTCCATCATCTGGGCGCGGCCTGGGTAGGTTTTGTCGGCGGCGTGGTGGCGATTCTGGCGCTGGCAATTTGCTGGGTGACGAGCCGCCGTTACAGCAGCGCCATCTGATCTCGTTCAGGCGTTTTACGAGTGGCCCTACCGGGCCACTCAATAGGCGTACAGATCGATCACGCGTCGGACTTCATTGAGCGCCACCTCAAGCGTCGACAATTCAACGGAACCCAGTGCCAGACGAATTGCGTGGGGCACCGGGCCAGACGCGACAAAAGATTCAGCCGTGGAAACCGCGACGTTGGCCCGCAGCAAAGCCGCGGCGACCTGATCGGAGCGCACCTCCTCCGGCAACGGCAGCCAGAGAAAATAAGAGTTGGGATGGCCGATGCAGCGCAGACCGGCCAGTACCTTTCTGGCAATCGCCTGCCGGACCGCCGCATCCTCGCGCTTCTCGGTTTCGAGCCGGGCGACGGTTCCGTCCTCGATCCAGCCACAGACCATCGCCGTCATGACGCCGGGGGTGTTCCAGGTCGTCGCCCTTATCGCTCGTTCAAACAGTGGCACCCAATCCAGCGGCGTGACGACAAACCCGACGCGTAATCCCGTGGCGATGTTTTTCGAGAAACCGGAGACATACACCGTCAACTCGGGTGCCAGTGTCGCCAAGGGCGTGGGCGGGTTCTCTGCGAGAAAGGCGTAGGCCGCATCCTCGATCAGCAACAGTCTGTGCTGTCGGGCAATACCGACCAGGCGCTCACGCCAGGCCAGATCCAACACCCAGCCCATGGGGTTATGCAGCGTCGGCATCGTGTAGACCGCCTTGACCCGGCGCCTGGCGCACAAGGCTTGCAGTGCATCCAGATCAGGCTCCCGGTCGGTGATCGGAATCGACACCAGCTCCAGACGATGGGCGTCCGCAACCACCTTGAATCCTGGGTATGTCAGCGCGTCGACGGCAATCACATCCCCCGGCTTGAACAGCGCCATGACGGCAATTGCCAAACCGTGTTGCGCGCCGCTGACAATCAACAGCCGTTCAGCGGCAACCGCCAAGCCACGACAGCTCAGATGGCGCGCCAGACACGCGCGCTCGTGCAGACGACCGGCGTGGGGCTGATAACGCAGTAACGCTTCCAGATCCCCCGCCACCGCCAACTGGCGCAGCGCCCCGCGCAACAACTCAACCTGACCGGGCAGTGACGGGTAATTGAAACTGAGATCGAGCATGCCTGCCGCGACTTCCTGCTGATCGATGCCACGACCCGGCGGCAACGCGGTTTCCCGGACAAAAGTACCCCGCCCGGTTTCGCCGCTGATCAATCCCATGGTCTCCAGCTCGGCATAGACCCTGGACGCCGTCACCAAGGCCAGCCCCTCGCGGGCCGCCAGTTCGCGGTGCGTGGGCAAGCGGGTACCCGGCGGCAAACCGCCCGAACGTATGTCGGCAGCAAATGCATCCACCAAGGTTTTGTAGCGGGCACGGGCCATATGAAGATGTATCCATGACGATTTTTTGATTGTCATGATCTTCAGCCATACGATGGCCAGACACAACCGGTAATTACCTGATCACAGCGAGTGAAGCGCTATGCAACAGACGTCGAACCCGGCAGTCCATGCCGACGTAAAGCCAGCCAGCGGATGGCTCAACGGCCTGATTGGCGTCGTCATTTTCAGTGGCTCGCTGCCCGCGACCCGCCTGGCGGTCATGCAATTCGACCCGGTGTTCCTGACCGTGGCGCGGGCAAGCATTGCCGGAGTATTGGCGCTTGGCCTGCTGATAGTGCTACGACAGCGACGACCGGTCGCCCAGCAGCTTGTGCCTCTGGCAATCGTGGCAATGGGCGTGGTGGTCGGGTTTCCGTTGCTGACCGCGCTGGCGCTGCAATACGTCACTTCGGCGCACTCCATTGTTTTCGTCGGCCTGTTGCCGCTGGCCACGGCGGTGTTCGGCGTCTTGCGCGGCGGCGAACGCCCGCGCCCGGTGTTCTGGCTGTTTTCAGTGCTGGGCAGCGCGTTGGTGGTGGGATTTGCTGTGTCGCAAGGCCTCAGCGTCGCACCCGCAGGCGACATTCTGATGTTACTGGCCATCCTCGCCTGCGGGCTGGGCTATGCCGAAGGGGCCAGGCTTTCAAGGACATTGGGCGGTTGGCAAGTGATCTGCTGGGCGCTGGTGCTGGCCCTGCCGATCATGGCACCACTGGCGTGGGCCTTGAGCCCGCCGTCATTTTCGGGCATCGATCTTCCGGCGTGGCTCAGCCTGGGCTACGTCTCAGTGTTCAGCATGCTGATCGGTTTCGTGTTCTGGTATCGCGGGCTGGCTCAAGGAGGAATTGCCGCGGTCGGCCAGCTTCAACTGCTCCAGCCATTCTTCGGCCTGACCCTGGCGGCCACGCTGCTGCACGAGCAGGTCAGCATTGGCATGCTCGGGGTCTGTATTGCAGTGATCCTGTGCGTGGCGGGGGCGAAGAGGTTTTCACACTGATCAGGCCTGTCGACTGGCCCGATACACCTGACTGGCGGGCTGACCCGGCACATCGTCGAGGGAATCGATGTGCTGCATGCCGATCTTTTCCAGCACGCGTATGGAGGCCATATGGTTGGGTCTGACCACGGCGAAAATGTCCGGCACCTGCAAGTCGCTAAAACCGTAATCAAGCGCCGCCTGACTAAGCTCCGTGGCATAGCCCTTGCCCCAGGCCGTCACGGCAAAGCGATAACCCAGGTTCAAACGCTCGACGTCGAGATACATGCGCGCATCGATTCCGCCAAATCCGATCACGGTATCCGCCGCCTCGCGGGTGGCGATGGCCCACTGACCGAAGCGCTTTTCCCGCCAATGCGCAAGCCAGCCATCGAGCAGCGCCTGCGCTTGACTGATCTCACGTAACGGGCCGGCAGGGTTGAACTGGTTGGTCGCCGGATCGCCATAAATGGCGAACAGTGCGGCCAGGTCTTCAGCCTTCGGTGGCCTTAAAATCAAACGCTGGGTAAACCGCTGCTCGTCGATCGAATCCATGCTCTGCCCTGTCAATTACTCGCCACCTGGCCGGAGGTCACCAACACCTTCAATGATGCGTCGAACTGTTTCAGTGCGTTCACTTGCAGCTCGCGTTGCTGGTCCACTTGCGCGGCAATCTCCGCGGCGGCCTTGTCATGAACCCATACAGATGACATCTGCTTGGCACCATAACCTTCAGCCTTGCCGATGTATTGCAGATTCGCATCGTAAAACTTGGCGACGTAGCGCGCTTCGACCTGGGTATTGCGCTGAGTGACCAGTTGGTTATAGGTGTCGAGCATCACCACCACATCAGGCCCGGCCTGCACCAGCGTATCGAGATCCTTGTAGACAGTGACCGAGGCAAAATGTGTGTCCAGCGACTCTTTGAGCCAGCCGATTGCCAGTTGCGGATCTGAACTGTCGATGAACGCCGAGCTGATCCGCGGATCCAGCACGCCGCTCTTCTGGCCTTTCACGGCGACTGTGTGATATTGCTCAAGGTAAGCCAGGTTGCTGACGGTGTTTTCGCTGTAAAGCACGCCCACTGACTGGGAATGCTGCAAGCTTGCCGAGCTGTCGGCCACCGGCAGCAAATGGCAGGACTGCACGTCAGCCGCGTAGGAAGGTGCAGCGACAGCAACGCCACCGGACAATACGGCGACAAGAGCCAGCAGGGTTGAAATTCTCATCGCACGCATTCCTTCAAAAGCCGGTTGGGTATAACGCTATCCTCCTCCTTTGCCAAAAAAACAGAACTCGCAATATTTGATGGTCACTATCAACTGAACGAATGATTGCGCGGGCTTTGTTGCGCCACGGTTTATTGCTGCGCTACGTGGAGATTCTATGTTTGGGGGCTACCTCCAGACACCGCAGATGTAGGCGTCTGCCCCGACGCTTTCCCGGATAAATCCGGTCCCACGGGATGACCGTATTGCACCTGTGAGGCGCGAACCTTGTTCGCGGATTCTGACCCGCACCTCACTCCGCCCGAAAAACCCGATCAACACCCACCCGAAAATGGTCGCCCCCGCCAGCCCCATGAACACTTCATGCTGAGAACGCAGGACATTGGTGCCCGCCGCAAACAACAAGGCGCAGACCAGCAGATTCTTGACGTTATCAATGATCTTGGTATTCAGGTCCAGGTCCAGCTGATGCACATAACGCTTCCAGAGTTTTCGCATCATCACGGTCTCAGCTTGGATGGCTGCTGGCGCTCGGGCTGTTTGGGTGGTGAATACACCCTGGCTGACAGCGCCGGACGCGTCGCCAGATTTGTTTCGATCTGTCCGGACAAGTAATAAACCGCCGCCATGACACCGGTCTCCCGATTTTTCATGATGCCCAGCCATGCACCGTCGAAAGCGGTGCCCAGGTTCTGCCGCAGCTGGGCTTCCATTTCCGCTCGGTCGCTTTCGTGCGCCATGGCGCGAAATCCCGCCACACCCACGGATATCAGCAAGCCGGCGACCCGGCCGGCCGCCGCTGCCGCAGCACTCGCTACGCCCCGGCTGGCAAACTGGGCCTGGAGCTTTTCACTGGTGCGTTTGGCGACGGAGGCCATAGCCGCCTGGGATGACTGGACTCTGGCCGTGTGAATCTTGTCCTGCAATGCCAACCACGCGGGAAGCACTGTCAGAGGCTCGGAACGAACCAGCTGATAAAGCGAGGCATCGCGCGGCGGCGGCGGCCCGAGGGTGATCGCCAGTACGCCATTCAGATGCTGGTTCATTTGCTCGGGCGGTACGCCATGGCGCTGCGCGATGCGTTGAAAGTGCTGGCCCAGCAGTTGCACATAGAACTGCGTCGATTGCTGCATGATTGCGTCCGGATCAATCTCCACTGCGACCGGCGCGAGGACACGGCCGCGATACTGTTCCTGCAGATAAACCGCCAATCGATTCGCCGAGGCGTCCTGATCGTCCCCCGCGCTCATGCTGTACCAGCCGACTTTCATTGCCAGCCATTCCTGGGTCCAGTAACTGCTGAACCATGGAATGAACGTCTCTTCGGTCTGCTCGTAGACCCGCAATCGCCAATGGTCCATGGAACCACGGGCGTAAACACCGGCCTGCCCGGCCGCATCCTGAGAGGCGGCAATGATCTCGACGTCGACCTGCCGCCAGGTGTTCTGCGAAATTACAATCGGCGGCGCTGGCGGGACACGCGGTGCGGTTGCGCAGCCCGTCAGCAGCAGAACCAGGCCAATGATCAAGGCAGTGCTTAGGGAGCGCAGATTCAAAATTGCGATCTCCTGCAAGGTTGAATGCGTGTGAGCCCTACCCGCCCGGATGGGTTTTAGCCACGCTGCGTTGAGTATAGGTGGACAATTTTCGCGGAGAAGTTGCCTGACCAGACGCCATCGCCGGTTGGCATCTAGACCAGTCGCGGCCCCGGCAGCGGATTCTGCACAGCCGCATCGCCAAGACGCTCCTGGACGAATGCCCGCGCCTGTCGGGTCATCTGGTCCAGATGCCGGTCACGCTGCTTCTCGGCATCGACCATTGCCCGCTTGCCATGCTGTTGCAGCAAATAGGTGTGAATCTGCCGCACTTCCAGCGAGTTGTAGATCGGCGCGACATCCAGCACCGCCAGCAGGCCGTCAGTGCCATGGTCGCGGGTGTTCATCAATACCTGCGGGCCGCGCGCGCCCACCACCTGAAAGCCCAGTGCCTCGAAATGCGGCACCTTGGCAATGAAGCACGCCAGCTCGGCATGGGGATATCGGCTGAGCGTTGCTTCCAGCATTGCGCGGGCCACGCCCTGCCGACGGTGTCTGGCCTCCACCGCCATGTAGGCCACCGCACAGGCTTGAGGATCGTCCTGCACCGGCAAATACAGCACAAACCCGATCACGGTTTCCGGGTTCTGTTCGTCCGTGGCGACGATCAGTTCGACCGGTATGCCCCGGGAACCGTCCATCGCCTGCAAATACAGATGCACTTCGTAGCCGATTCCGTATTGATAGAGGTTGTACAGCGGATTGCTGGGCGCGATGGCGACCATGCTGATATCAGTCACGTAATCGACCACCATCTGCATGATCTGACTGTTGATGGCTTCTGGTGGCGGCGTTTCATAGCGGGTGACGATGGACATGCGCGATTGAGGCTCCGGAAAGGCGGGATGCGCCCATCATACCCGTCTGACTTTATTGGCCGTAACCGCAAACGTTGCTTTAATAAGGCAACACCCGCCCAAGGAGAGCAGTAGATGGAACGTCTCACCGCGAAAGATTTTTCCCCTGAACTGCTCGAACTTTACGATTTCTACGCCCATGGCAAGATCAACCGCCGGGAATTTCTCGACCGCGCGGCGGCGTTCACGCTGGCGGGGCTGACCGCTGGCGCCATGCTCAGCGCCTTGAGTCCCAACTACGCGCTGGCGCAACAGGTGGAGTTCACCGATCCCGATATCGTCGCCGAGTACATTTCCTACCCGTCACCCAAGGGTCATGGCCATGTTCGCGCCTATTTGGTACGCCCGGCCAAGGCCAGCGGCAAAGTGCCGGGCGTGGTGGTCGTGCATGAGAATCGCGGGCTCAACCCCTACATTGAAGACGTCGCACGGCGCGTGGCAAAGGCCGGATTCATCGCCCTGGCGCCGGATGGCCTTTCCTCAGTCGGCGGCTACCCCGGCAACGACGACAAGGGCCGGGAACTGCAGGAAAAAGTTGACCCGGAAAAACTCATGAATGATTTCTTCGCCGCCATTGAATGGCTGATGGCCAACGAATCAACCACGGGCAAAGTCGGCATCACCGGTTTCTGCTATGGCGGCGGTGTCGCCAATGCCGCTGCGGTGGCTTACCCCGAGTTGGCGGCGGCAGTGCCGTTCTACGGACGCCAGCCGAAAGCTGAAGACGTGGTCAGGATCAAAGCCCCGCTGCTGCTGCACTACGGCGAACTGGATACCCGCATCAATGAAGGATGGCCAGCCTATGAAAAGGCATTGAAGGCCGCTGGCAAAACCTACGAAGCCTATATTTACCCAGGCGCCAATCATGGATTCCACAATGATTCCACGCCTCGCTACGATGATGCCGCCGCCAGGCTGGCATGGGACCGAACCCTGGCCTGGTTCGGCAAGTATCTGGCCTAAACCACTCCCCACGTAGGGCTGAATTCACAGGTTTGCACGGGATACTGGGGAACGATTGACCGGAAGCGAAATCCCTTTGTGCCTGATGCGAGAAAATTGCGCATGATAGGCGCACTCAGCTCAAGGGAGAGGTTCATGGGATTCATTTCATCCGCGCTGCGTCTGACAGCGTTTTTGCTCGGGCTGTCGCTCGCCACCTCCGCCGTGGCGAGCGAGGAAACGCAATTGGTCGACGCGATCAATGCTTACCGCAGCCAGGGTCAGCGCTGCGCGGACCAGGTTTCCCTGGAGTTGCCGCCACTGGTTAGCGATCCGCGCCTGGTGCTGTCCGGCAACAGTGTCGGTGACCTGCAGAAGGCGCTGGCGCGGGCGACCTATCCGATGGTCAACGTGCAGGCGATCAGCCTTTCCGGCCCCCGCGATGCCAAGGCGGCCATGGGCGTGGTGCTGGAAAGCTTCTGTCAGGTGGTGCTGGACCCGCAGTTTGTCGATATTGGCGTTAGCCGGGAAGGCCGTGACTGGCGCATCGTCCTGGCGCGTCCGTTGCTCGCGGCGCGTCTGGGCGACTGGCAGGCGGAGGGCCAGAAGCTGCTGGAAATGATCAACCGTGCGCGCACCCAGCCACGCCAGTGTGGCGGCCAGGAGTTCGCCGCAGCCGCCCCGCTGAGCTGGAACGCAACCTTGGGCAGCGCGGCCCAGAGCCATAGCCGAATCATGGCCAACAACAACTTCTTCGATCACATCGACCGTGATGGCCGTACGCCCGGCGACCGGGCCGAGCTGGCGGGCTACGTCGGGCAACAGATTGGCGAAAACATCGCCGCAGGGCAGGATTCGGTGCGTAAGGTGCTGGATGGCTGGCTGGCAAGCCCCGGCCACTGCGCCAACCTGATGAATCCGCAATACCGCGACCTGGGCGCTGCCTATGCAACCGATCCGAAAAGCGATGCCGGAATTTACTGGACGGCAATGTTTGGTAGTCAGTGAGGCGTTTGGCAGCAGCAGATGTGTGGGAGCAAGCCTCGCCCGCGAATCGGAATTTCGGCCGATTAATTTATCGCCTGAAATGATGCCTTGGCACAAGCCTCGCTCCAACGAATCCGCAATCCTTTGTGGGACCGGATTTATCCGGGAAGACGACCGTCAGGACAACACATCTTCGGCGCCTGAAAAACCTTCGAGGACAAGTCCTCTCCCACAGATTCAGCTCCACCCCCGTCTATCGAGCGAACTTGGTGGGAGCGAGCTTGCTCGCGAAAAGGCTTACCTGACATTTCGCCTCGCCAACAAGCTGGCATCTACAAGCGTTCGTTCGCCGATCCGCCTTTCTAGTTGACCTTAACTTCGTTGAATTTCAGAACGTTATCTTTGTTTTCGCGATCACGAAACGTCAACTTCAACGCCGGCGAGGCTTTGACCCGTCCGCGAGTCGTATCAAAAATCAGCGTCAGACGGGTTGGCACATTTCGAATCAGCTGGAAAGAATCCCACCGGTCGTACTTGGCATCGCCAACCCGCAACTGGGCCAGATTCAGCGCGCCACCGGTTTCTTCGAACAGGCTGGTGGGAGAGGCCAAGCGAAAATCCCGATCTGAGTTATTGTTGGTCAGCACGATGGAGCAAGTCGGCGCCTGGCCATTCTGTTCGCATTCCAGCAACTCGATACGCACGTTATCGACGGTTTCGACACGTTTGCCAAACACATTGGCGTTGCCGTTCTCCAGAATTACCTTCTGGCTTCGAGCAAAATCGAAAGAAGGCTTGGCGTACTCGCTGCCCAGTTTGAAAAACACACCGCACAACATCAGAGCCAGTAGCAGCCAGACACTTCGCTTAAGCAAATAGGGTAGCTTGCGAGCCAGGACGGCAATGCAGAGCGCACCCAACAGCGTCAGCGCCGCAACCACAGAAATCATCGTCCTCCAGTTCAGGAACTCGATACTGAAACCGAAAACGCTAGGATCGGGGAACACATAGGTAAATATCCCCCACAAAATGCCCAGCAAGCTGCCAATACCTGCGGTGATTTTGGTAAAAATTGAAGAAAGTTTGTTGCTTTGAGATGCAGCATCCATTGCGATTTTTGCCTTGTTCGATTGTTTGGAATTACAGGTAGCAGAGGTGCGCGCCTTAGCGGTCGCACTCAAGATAAGGCTGAGCTTGGGAAGATCAGCCGTGACACTACAATGCCATTATCGGGGAGAATGTGGCAGGAATGCACGTCAGTTTGTTGGAGCGAGGCTTGCCCGCGAAGGCGCGTGAGCTGTTGGCGAGGCTTGCCAACAGCTCACGGACCCTTTTTGCTACTTCGCCTTCAATTTCAAATACGACTGATGCAGATCCGACGCCCAACCATCGAGCACGGCTTTGACGTCATCTGGTTTCATGACCTGCGCCGAACTTTCCAATGGGCTGCCGGAGCCTTTGCGCACCACTTGGGCGATAACCTTATTGGTATCGGCATCAAGGAACGCCGCTTCGGTGGCGATAGTGGTTTCCTGGTCACGAATCCCCGATGCGGTGCTGACCGCTGCCGCCACCAACGCGATGGGGATCACTTCGTAAGGTTTCAGGCCTTCAGTCTTGCTGGTGACCGCGGTGATTGCCGGTCTGACGATAATCGTGCCTGGGCCGGGCGATGCGGCAATGGGCAGCGACTTGCCCAGCTCCCGCTTCAACGCCTGGTCGTAGTACCGGGTGATGCCTTGCAGGGTACTTTGCGGGATTTTGTCGGTGGCTTGAGGCTTGGGATAAAACTGGCTCGGTTCGACATAGACATTGGTGTATTTCGCGAGATTGAGCTGCGGATCAATCCAACGCATCACGTCGGCACCCGAGGGTGATTTCTCCTGCTTGAGCTGGCTGTAGTCCTTGAGAAACCCGGAATACTCATCCGGCTGGGTCACTGAACTGGCACATCCTGCAACCGTTACGGCCACCAACCATAACGAACTCATCTTAAGGGCAAGTGTGGGCATGGCTTCACTCCGTGAAGGGTCAGGTGCTTGGGGAATTAGCAAGTCACCGACTAGGTATAGCCGACAAAACCGACTTGCGAACGCACACCTGTCCATCGAAAATCAACCGCGCGGTGCGCACCAGGCCACAGCCGGCCAGCACACCGTTATCCAGACGCAGGCGCACGCTGAATTCTCCGGTGGGATGTTCCACCGACAATTGCTGGTCCGCAGCCTCCGTGGTTTGCGCGAGGCCATCTGCGACAGTGCCGTTGATCAGACAAGCCGACGCCACACTGACCGCGCCGAACACGCCAATCGACGTATGGCATCTGTGCGGAATGAAACTGCGGCTGCTGAGGGTTCCGCCCGCTACCGGCGCGGCGATCAGGACCATTTTCGGCACCGTGCGCAGGCGGACATCGCCCAGGTTCATCAACGGCCCCGCCTGCAAACGAATCGATTCGATGCGCTGTTTCAGCTCTGCGTCGGCGTCCAGTTCCTGACAGCTTTCGTAGCCGGTGCAACCCAGATCCTGCGCCCGGATCAGCACCGTCGGCATGCCATTGTCGATACAGGTCACTTGCACGCCGTCGAAGCGGTCGACGGGATTGCCGGTTGGCAGCAAGGCGCCGCAACTGGAGCCGGCAATATCGTCGAACTCCACCACCACCGCCGCTGCGGTGCCGGGAACGCCGTCGATCCGGACGTCGCCGTCATAGCTCACCGCGCCGTCTGGGGTTTGAATATTCGCGGTGGCGGTCTGGCCGGTATTCTCCATGTAGATCCTGACCCGAGTCAGCGCGCCTTGTACGGCGACAAGACCGCGTTCAATCGCGAACGGCCCGACGCCAGCGAGAATGTTGCCGCAGTTCTGCCCGTAATCCACCCGAGGCTCGGCCACCACAACCTGGGCAAACAGGTAATCGACGTCCACACCAGGTCGCTGGGAACTGCGAATGATTGCCACTTTGCTGGTCAGCGAGTCCGCGCCGCCCAGCCCATCGATCTGCCGCGCATCCGGCGAACCCATGGCCGCCAGCAGCACGCGGTCCCGCACCTCGGCATCGGCTGGCAGGTCGTCGGCCAGGAAATACGCGCCCTTGGAGGTGCCGCCGCGCATCAGTAAACAGGGAATGCGGGTCTGACTCATGTTCAGACCTCCAGTTGGTCAAGGCTGTCGTAGTATTTCAGGCCCTTCTCTTGCAGTCGCGCACGCATGGTGTAGATATCCAGGCCCAGCTCGCCAGCCGCCAGGCGCAGGCGCTTTTGCTCTTCCAGGTCGGCACGCTTGCGGCTGGCATCGATGACCGCTGGCAACTCGTCGCGACGCACGATGACCACGCCATCATCATCGGCCAGCACTACATCGCCAGGATTGATCAACTGTCCGGCGCAGATCACCGGAATGTTCACCGAACCCAGGGTTTCCTTGATGGTGCCCTGCGCATGTACCGCCCGGGACCAGACATGAAAGCCCATCTCGCGCAGGGTTTTGGTATCCCGCACGCCAGCATCCAGCACCAGCCCCCGCACGCCCCGCGCTTGCAGGGAAGTGGCGAGCAGGTCACCAAAGAAGCCGTCGGTACACGGCGAGCTCGGCGCAACCACCAACACGTCGCCGGGTTGGCACTGTTCTACCGCCACATGAAACATCCAGTTGTCACCCGGCGCGACCAGCACGGTAACGGCCGAACCGCTCATGGCGATATCCTGCTGGATGGGCCGAATGTTCGACGCCAGCAAGCCAATACGGCCTTGGGCTTCATGCACCGTGGCGACGCCATAGCGGGTCAGTTCATCAATCAATGCGAAGTCGGCACGCGGAATGTTGCGCACCACGATGCCGGTCTTGCCAACGAGATTGCTCATCCCAGATTCTCCGTTACGCGAGGGAAGATGCTCTGATAGCCCTCGGCATAGATGATGTCCTTGCTGGCGGTGATGCCGATATTGCGTTTGGCCTGCACGCCCCGCTGCAAAGCGACGCGGGTGTAGTACTCCCACAAATGCTCCTGGCCGGCCATGCACTGGATGGCCGCGTACTTCTTGTCCCACACCGGCGTGATATCCAGCAAAACGTCAGGCTTCCAGTCGCACTGTTCAGGCTGATGCGGCTCGAAACTATAGACCGGCGGCGCACCGACGATTTTTTCGCCGGGTTTGTAACCTTCGGCCTGGGCGATGATGCGCGCTTCCTGAGTCAGATGGATGGCCAGCGGGTGGTCGTAGTTGTACGGGTCTTTGAGCGAGTGACTGAGGACGAATTCCGGTTGCACCTTGCGAAACACATCGGCCAGCCGGAACAGGGTTTCCTTGTCGGCGCGCATCGGATAGTCACCGATATCGAAAAACTCAACCGTGGCCCCGAGAATATCCGCCGCCGCCTGGGCCTCCGCGCGGCGCGCTGCCTTGACCTTGCTTTCGGTCATTTCGGTGCCCTTGCGCCACAGCTTGGCAGACTCGCCGCGTTCGCCGAAGGACAGGCAAACGATGTGCACGGCGTAACCCTGGGCGGTATGCGAGGCGATGGCGCCGCCGGCACGCCAGACGAAATCGGCAGAATGGGCGCTGACCACCAGGGCAGATTTGTTATTTACGGTATTCATGCGGGGAAGACTCCCTTATTTATTTCGATAAATGCTGACAGGCTTGCTCTGGCCGGACTAATGCGTAAGGCTGGGCGAGCCATACGTTTTGTTTATCGGGACAAATCCCCAGAGCCCTTCCCAGACCCAGAGGCCAAGATGCCGGACACTGCCCTGCCCCACCTGATGCAGATTCGCGCGTTTATCCGGATTGCCGAACACGGCAGTGTGTCGCGTGCCTCTGAAGTACTGCTGCGCGCGCAGTCGGTGGTGACCCGGGCGATCCGCGATCTGGAGGTGAGCCTCGACGTGCCTCTTTTCGAGCGCCACGCCAGCGGCATGCTGCTCACGCCTTATGGCAAAGCCATCCTGCCCAGGGCCCGCCGGGTGATGGCCGAGCTGGAGGCGATCCCGGCCCTGCTTGGCCACGCGCCCCACGAGCCGCTGTATCTGTTGCAGATCCGGCGCCTGCAAATCTTCGTCAAGCTCTGCGAAACCCAGCACATGCAGACCGTCGCGCGCACCTTCAACCTCACGCAACCGGCCATCAGCGCCGCGCTGAAGATGCTGGAAGACGGCGCTGGCAAGGTGTTGTTCGAAAGAACCGCCAGAGGCCTGCAACCCACCCGCGCCAGCAACGACATCCTGTACCCGGTACGCCGCGCCTTGAACGAGCTGCGCCACATTCGCGCCGACGTGGCACTGATCAAAGGTTCGCTGCAGGGTCTGGTCACCGTCGGTGCGTTGCCGCTGGGCCGCACGCGCATCCTGCCGGAAGCCTTCGTGCGGCTGCTGGCCGAACATCCCGGCGTGCGCGTGGCCACCAATGAAAGCCCGTTCAATCTGCTGGCCCTGGAACTGCGCGCCGGAGATGTGGACTTCGTATTCGGTGCCTTGCGCCCGCAGGACTACGCCAGTGACCTGCACGGGGAAAAGCTGCTGACCGAAGAAATGGTGATCCTGGCCGGACGCGGTCATCCGTGGCTGCAACGGCGTATCACCCTGGACGATTTGACCGACGCCAGTTGGGTGTTGCCGCGCGCCGATACGCCGGCACGCCGGTTGCTGGAGACGCATTTCGCCGAACTGGGTCGCAAGCCGCTGGTGCCGGTGGTGGAAACCGGCGACATGGCGATCATCCGTGGCTTGCTGATGCGTTCGCATATGCTGGCGATTGTTTCGGCGCATCAACTGGAGTACGAAATCGCCTCCGGCGAATTGCAGAAACTGAATCTGCAGCTAACCGATACCCAACGCGCCATCGGCCTGATCTATCGCACCAACGGCCTGCACTCCCCAGCCGCCGAAGCGCTGATCGAATGCATTCGGCAAGTGGCGCGGGAGGTCGACGATGACGATCAAGCGGTGGTGGATGGCGTCTTGCCCGCTACCGAATAAAGCACTTGCTGGTTGCGGGTTTTCTGGAATTCCTCCAGGGACAAGCCTTTCATCGCTGAATAAATATGCAGATTGGACACCCCGACCACGGCACCGAGCTTCTCCAGCAGGAAGAAAATCACCCCGTAACGAATCAGACCCTGCCAATCCCGGGCCTGCACCAGTTCACACTCCTGAGGCGTGAGCTGGTGCTCCGCGAACAAGGCCTGCGGTTCTTGCAGAAAGCGCTGGCGCCAGGCTGGATCGATCAGCTTGTGCAGAAAACGATTCAGGCGATAGGCCTTGTGGCTGCGCTCCAGCGTGAACGGGTAAGTGCCTTCCAGTTTCTCCACGCCCGCCACCTGATGATTGACGTGATCGCGATGGCGTTGCTGCACATCCACAGGCACGTCCCGGGCCTGATTTTCCAGCAACAACGTCGCGATGCCGGTCATGGAAGGCAGGTAGTAATCCTGATGCAGGGTTTTCACGTTGGCCGACAACGCGCCGCGCATGATCAGCCAGGTGATGACCTCGGAACCTTCCATGCCGCCGAGGGTGGCGTATTCAGCCAGGGTAATTTCAGTCAGACGCTGCGGATCGTTGACGAACAGGTCGACAAATTGCGCGTCCCATTCCGGATTGTTGAAGCCGCAACGCTCTCCATGCACCTGATGGGACACGCCGCCGGTGGCGACAATCGCCACCTTGAGGTCTTCGGGATAACTTTCGATTGCCCGACGCAACGCCTTGCCCAGGTTGTAACAGCGTTTGGCACTGGGGATCGGGAACTGCAGCACACCCACTTGCAACGGCACCACATCTACCGGCCAGCCGTCCTTGAAGGGCATCAGGGCCGACATCGGCGAAAACAGTCCGTGATCAATAGGTTTGTCGCGGAAAAACGACATGTCGAACTCATCCGCCATCAGGCTGTTGCCGATGTGTCGGGACAAGGCCGCATGACCGCCAATGGCCGGCAGATTACGTTTGCCACCGCCCTCGTCGGCAACTTCGTAATGATCGTCCACGCCCAGTGCGAACGCCGAATAATGGTCGAAAAAGAACGAAGTCACATGGTCGTTGAAGATGTAAAACAGCACATCGGGTTGCTGGTCCGCCAGCCACTTCTTGATAGGTTTGAAGCTTTCGAAGATCGGTGCCCAGGCGGCCTCGTCCTGCTTGTCGTGATCGACCGCAAAGCCAATGGTCGGCGTGTGTGAGACGGCCAGACCGCCAATGATTCGCGCCATATGAAAATCTCCACGCTGTAGAGGGTAAAAGGAAGCGAGCCCGCAACCGGGCTCGAACAATATCAGTGGCCCGGCTGCGCCTGCAGTTGTGCGGAAGTCGCCCGAGGACCGGCCATGATCGCAATGGCCGCCAGCAGCGCCGGAACCCCCAGCACGGCGAAGATCACGTTCATCGGCAGGCCCAGACTCAACAGCGCGCCGCCGCTCACGGACGCCAATATGCCGCCAAAGCGCCCAATGCCGAGCATCCAGCTCACACCGGTAGCGCGAAAATCCGTCGGGTACTGGCCGGGTGCGAAGGCGTTGAGTCCGGTTTGCGCGCCGTTGATGCAAAAACCCGAGGCAAACACCAGCACACCCAAGGCCCACGCGCCGACCTCAACGAAGCCAAGGGCAAAAATACACGCCGCCCCGCCGACATAGGCCAGGGCAATAACCGCCTTGGGATTCAGGCGATCCATGAAAAACCCCACCAGCACGATGCCGATCAGACCGCCAAACTGGAACATGGCGGTGACAATGGCCGCGCGCTCCAGACTCACGCCTGCGTCCTTGATCAGGGTCGGCATCCAGCCGGTCAGCAGATAGATCACCACCAGACCCATGAAGTAGGTGCACCACAAACTGATGGTGCGCCAGCGGTACTGCGTGGTGAACAGGTGACGGACTTTGCTGCCAGCAGACTCCTTGCTCGACGGGCCGGAGATTGCGAACACCACGTCGTCGGCAAATTTTCCGCCCATGCGCCGCAGGACCGTGAGGATGCGCGGCCGAGGGAAGCCGCGATTGATCATCAGGTCCACGGATTCCGGCAACAGGAAGTACAAGACCGGCAACAGCAACAACGGCAGCACGCCACCGAGCAGCAACACGGCATGCCAGCCAAACTGCGGCACCATCCACGCCGAGATAAAACCGCCCGACGCCGAACCCAGGCCGAAGCCCATGAACATCAGCGTGATGAGCAAGCCGCGCAGACGCTGCGGGATGTATTCAGACAGCAACGTGGTGCTGTTGGGCATGGCAGCGCCCAGGCCCAGCCCGGTCAAAAACCGTAGCGCGGCCAGTTCCATCGGCGAGCGGGCAAATGCGCACGCGACGCTGAACAGGCCAAAAGCGGCCACCGACCAGAGCAACACCCGGCGACGCCCCAGGCGGTCCGAATACGGGCCGGACACCAGCGCGCCGACGGCCAGTCCAACCATCGCCGAGGCCATGATCGGACCGAAGGCGGTGCGCGAAATATTCCAGTCCTGAATCACCGCAGGCGCAATAAAACCCATGATCGCCGCATCGAGTCCGTCGAACGTGACAATCAGGAAGCACAGGAACAGAACCAGCCATTGATAGCGGGAGACGGAGCGCCCATCAATCCATTGTTTGATGTCCACGGCGGGAGTGTGCATGGAGGTACCTTTTATTATTGTGAGGATTCAATTGGAACGGCCGAGGCAGGCCGACCACCGTAGCCGAAGCTTAAGCCAACGGCAGGCTGTAGCGGCCTGTGAAGTATTTAAGCAGGCATCGATTTTATTTATAGGCGTGCTTTCAGTGCAGCGACTTGGCGGGATACAGCGCGTCCACCAGCACCTGCCAGTCAAAGGGTTCGGCATAGACGAGATCATTGCGGGCCATGCTTTCCACCAAGCCCCGCTGAGTGGCGACAATCGCCTGACTCATGTTCGGCCTGATGCCGACATCGGCTGACGTCTTGGCGACTTCTTCCATTTCCTCGGCGCGCCGACGCCCATGCTCGGCCACGCGGCTGATCAGGTAATGCGGCTGCCGCGCATTCCAACCCATTTCCGGGAAGCTTTTGTGCAACGACGCCAGCACCATTTCCTCGGCGCCATATTGCCGAGCGGTCGACAGGCATTCGGTGGTCAGCGCCTCCAGGCCCTTGATCATGATGCTGCGACACATCTTGATCGCCGAGGCGACGCCGATGCTATCTGCCACTACTTTGACGCTGAAGCCCAAGGGATCAAGCCAGCGCTGCAAAGCCATCGCGCTTGCACCGCCGAGCAGAATCGGGGTCTGCAAGCGTTGCGGCGGGACCGGAGCCATCACTGCTGCGTCGATGTAGATTGCGCCGCTGGACTGCAAGGCGTTGCTGGCGGCCTGTTTGGTAGTGGGCGCGACCGAGTTGATGTCCATGAACAGCTGACCCGGTTGCAGACAACTTGCCAATCCGGTGGCAACCGCCAGTGCCGAACCCGCCGTGACCGCAGAGATCACCAGTTGCACGCCTTGCACCGCTGCGGCTGCCGATTCACAGGGCTTAACCTTGGCGCTGGCGGCCTTGGCCAGCAGCGCTTCACGCCGTAGCGGATCATCCAGCAGTCGATCATAAGTGCGCACTGTGATGCCTTGCGCGGCCAGATCCTGGCCAATAATGCCACCGGCTTCGCCGAAGCCGATCAATGCGACAGATGTTAACGGGTTGATTGCAGTCATTTGGCTGTTTCCTCCAGGGCCGGGCGGTCTGCCGAAGCCGTCGATTCAGTGGGGTTCAAATAGGCGTCGAAACGCTGGCGATCAAAGAGGTTTTCCCAACGGCAGATGACAAAGACCGCGACGCTGTTGCCGATCACGTTGGTGGTTGACGTGGCAATCGCCAGCACCCGGTCGATGCCGAACAATAGGCCCAGAGAACCCAACGGCAGCACGCGCACCGACTCCAGCGTCGCGGCCAGCTTGATCACTGCCCCGCCCGCTGCGCCCGCGCCGCCCTTGGAGGTCAGCAACATGACCCCGAGCAGGCTCAATTGCTGGGCGAAACTCAAACTGGTATCGGTGGCCTGGGCGAGAAATCCCAGCCCGCAGGCCATGTACAGACAGGCGCCATCAATGTTGAAGCTGTAACCGGCAGGCAGCACGAAGCCGACAACGGCTTCGTCGCAACCGGCCTGGGTCAGCTTGGTCACCAGTTTGGGAAACGCCGCCTCGCTGGACGCGGTGCCCATGGCAATGATGGCTTCCTCCTTGATGACCCGCAGGATCTTGAGGATCGAGAAGCCCGCCAGAGCCGCGACGCTGCCCAGCACCAGGAAGATGAAAATCAGCACGCTGGCGTAATAGGTGAGAATGTAGCGCAGCAGGTACAGCAGCGTTTGCGAGCCGAATCCGCCCACCGCAGCAGCCATCGCACCAAATGCGCCGATGGGCGAAAGGCGCATGATGTAATTCAGCAGTTTGAAGGTGACGGTCTGCCCCTCGGTCAGCAAACGCATGCCAACCCAGTCCGGCTTGGCGCACTGGGCAAGCGCCAGGCCGACCAGCACGGATACAAACAGCACCGGCAAAATGTCGCCTTCGACGAAGGCCGAAGCCAGGGTTTTCGGGATGATCGACAGGAAGAAGTGCTCAAGGCTGAAGCTGCCACCCGCCATCGCCGCGTTGACCGTGGCCGCCTGACCGGCAGCCAGTTGATCGCCCATATGCGCATGCAGCCCGTCGCCGGGACGCACTAGGTTCACCACCGTAAAACCCACCACCATGGCCAGGGTGCTGACCACTTCGAAATAAATCAGGGTCTTGATACCGATGCGCCCCAACCGACGAAAATCGCCGATATGGGCGATGCCGTGGACCACCGTGAAAAAAATGATCGGCCCCAGTAGCATCTTCAACAAGGCGATGAAAGCAGTGCCCAGCGGCTTCATTTTTACCGCGATATCGGGCGCCAGAAGGCCCAGCGCGATGGCCAGCGCCATGGCGATGAGCACCTGGATGTAAAGCTTTGCGAGTAGTTTCATGAGGCTCTCGGCATTGTTTTTATTGCCGAGAAGGGTGGCACGCGCTGCCCACCCCGGATAATGCGTTCAACTTGAACTGCTATACCTTTCCTTTATAAGCGGATCAGCCAATCCGACCGGTTCAGGCGCTGCGCCCTCCACTGCCGTCATATCAACCCCGGTTGCATCCGGCAGACACAACGCGGCCAGAAAGCCGATCAGGTATGAACCGATGGCGAAAGAGCCCATGGCCACCGGCAGGCTCATATGAATCGACGCAAAACCCACTGCCGCCGGCATGATCGAACCGAAGCCCCGACCAAAACTGGTACAGAACCCTGCGCCATTGGCCCGCATGCGGGTTGGGTAGAGTTCAGAAAACGTCAGCGGCAGACCCGATGCCAAGCCACCCTGAAACGCGCCCAGCAGCAGGCCCAATGCAAGGATCACGTTCATGCTGATGTTGGCGAACATGTAAAACGAAACCACGATGGCCTGACACACCAGAAACAACATGAACGCCCGCCCCCGGCCGATCCGGTCGCTGAGCAATCCATAGATGAACGGCCCCAGCAGCGAGCCGACGATGTTGACCGCCAGATAGCCTGACGTAGAAGCGATTGGCAGATTGAGCACCGTGCGCATATAGGTCGGCAGCCAGGTGATCATGATGTACGCGCCGCCAAAGATCCCGCTGGCCAGCACCGTGCTGATGATCGTCACCCGTCGATGCTCGGCGGCGAAAATCGCACGCACGTCAACGCCCTTGCTCAACTTGCGGGTTTGATTAAACGCTGCGGATTCCGGCACCAGACGCCGGATGAACCAGATCAACAAGGCGGGCAACAAGCCGATGGCAAAAAATGCCCGCCAGGCGATGTCTTCCGGCAGGAAGTTGAACAACACCGGCATGGTTGCCAGTGAAATCGCGTAACCCACTGCGTAGCCGCTCTGCACCGAAGCGGCCACGCGACCGCGCAATGCCGGCTTGATGGCTTCGCTGATCAACACCGCGCCTACCACCGCTTCGCCGCCGTAACCGATACCTTGCAGGAAACGCACCGGCAGGAAACTCCAGAAGCCGGTGCAGAACGCGCCCATGCAGGTGAAGATCGCCACCCACAATACCGTGCCCTGCATGACCTTGATCCGGCCATAACGGTCGGCCAACATCCCCGCGCCCCAACCGCCCAATGCGCTGCCGATCAAGGACACCGATCCCAGCAAACCTGCATCGGACTTGCTCAGGCTAAGCACCGACAGCAACACCGGCATCATCAGCGCGAAGATGGTCGAGTCCATGGAATCGAGGGTGAATCCACCGAAACAGGCCCAGTAAGTGCGCTTCTCGGTGGACGTCAGATCGGAATACCAACCCAGTCGCATTTGCTCATCCTTATTTTTATGGCAATAAGGATGAGATTACCGGGATAGCTGCTGCTGCCTGACGCGAAAGCTTTATCGAGCCCACGCTATTGTTTATCGCGCTCCTGACACGCAGGTAGCTTACGCAGCGTCCGTTGGAGGCTTGCCCGCGAATCAGTCGCCTCGGTGAGGCAGAGGCACCGCGTTATCGTTCTACGCGGGCAAGCCTCACGCCAACGGAACGCATTTCAATCAGTGCCGACCTTTGACCGCCTCGATCCATGCCGGATCAAGCCGGGTCTGCTCCGGGCTGATGCTCAAGGCTGTCATGCGGTCCTTGTGTTGCTCGCTGTCCCTGAGCAACTCGCTGTGGGCACCGGTGTTGCCATCGAGCTCATGCATTTGCGCCAGCGCCAGGTGGTAGAAGCGCAGCAGTTTCATCGCTGTCGGATCATTGGCCACCACGCCGGGCTTTATGTGGTGCATGACGTTGGTGATGCGCATCAGGTTGCGTTTGAGTTGCCAACCGTAGACCGCCGCCGCCATCCAGGGCTGTGGCCAGAAAATGGAACGCACCAGAGCAATTATCAGCAACAACGCGACGATCACCCCGCCCAGGTTCAGGCTGAAATTATCGCCACCGGGCACACCGAACAGGTGCACCGCGAGGCTGGAAAGCACCACGGCCAGCACCGCGAAGGTCACGGCGAAGATCAGCGTGCTGCGGCGGGTCTGGCTGCGGTAGCTTTGAGGGTTCAGCGGTTTGATCTCGAACATCACACGTGTGGATTCCGTGGTGGTTGGCAGGAGCGGTAAGCGGAGCATTATCAACGCTAAACGGTGCATTACACACCAGATGCCCCGCCTCCCGCTTGTCGCCGGTCATTGAAGTTGCCGAAACATCAATGATCGCGGGCTAGAAACTGAAATCCACCTTGGTCCACAAGGTCCGCCCCGGCTCATTGAGCGCCCGGTCGCCGGCAAACCCGAAACCAGCGTCGCCCGCCAGATTCAGGTGTTCGGTGTAGTTCTTGTCGAACAGATTGTCCACGCCGGCGCTGACTTTCAGCTGCTTGCTCAGCTTGTAGCTGCCGTTGAACGAGAAGACCCCAAAACCGGCGCTCTTGCCAAAGTCCTGGCCAACCACGTTGCCCTTGCCTTCAGCGACCCGATTTTGCTCCGCCACCAGGCGCCATAACGCACCGGCACTCCACAGTTCACGCTCATAGGTCAGACCGAGCTTGCCCTCCAATGGCGGCATTTGAGGCAGCGCCTGGCCATCTGAACTGTTCTTGCCCCAGGCATAAGCCAGTGTCGCGTCGGTTTTCCAGTTGGCATCCAGGCGATAGGCGAAGCCCAATTCGCCGCCCATGATCCGTGCGTCCACATTGGACGCCTGGGACGTCGTGCTGCCCATCATGTTGGTGCTGTAGTCGAACAGAATGAAGTCGCGCACCTGCCCCACATAACCGGACGCCCAGGCCTGCAAATCGTCGCCGTTGTACTGTGCGCCGAAGTCCAGCTGGGTGGTTTTCTCGGGTTTTATACCGTCGAAGGCATTGCGGGTGCCCCCTGGCCCGCTATCCGGGGAAAACAACTCCCAGTAATCAGGAAAACGCTGTACATGCCCGATGCCGGCGTACAAGGTGGTGGGCGAGTCGGCAAGATCGTATTCGTAGCGCACGAATCCACTGGGCAAGGTGTCGGACCGGGTATCGTCGGCCGTGGGGTTGGCCATACTGCTGGACATGCTGCTGATCGTGTCGCGGTAATCCTTGGCCGAAGCCCGATCCAGACGAGCGCCGCTGACCACCCGCCGGCGCTCGGCGGCGAACCAGGTCATTTCGGCAAAGCCGCCGTAGTCATGCTCTACCGCGTCGGTATTCCAGGCCACGGCGTCAGCGTCGGTATAGAACGCCGTCATCATGTTGTAGGTGGAATTACGCGCGCGATGTTCGCTGCGCATGGCGTCGATGCCGGTCACCAGTTCGACGTCGGCCCATTTCCAGGTGGCGGCCAGGCGCGTGCCGAGGGTTCGTCGATCGACCTGTGACGCCATGGGCATGCTCATCATGCTGCTGGGATCGGGGGTACGCAGCCGGAAGTTATCCATGATGTGGTCGGCATAGTTGTAGTAGACCTGCGCTTCCAGTTTATCCAGCACTCCGCCGAGGTTACGTTTCTCGAAGCGCAGCCCGAGGCTTTCCCGGTCAAGTTGCGAGCTGTCCATGCCCCGCCCACCCAGGCGTGCCTCGCCATTGCCCTTGCCCGCCGTGAATTCGAGCAGCGTATCGGCATCCGGCGTCCAGCCCACCGCGATGTCGGTGTTCCACTTGTCCCAGCGCGACGGCACGGTGTTGCCGCCACCATCCTCGTAGTCATCGGCACGGGACTGATTGCCCACCATGCGCAGATAACCTTGCGGTCCGCCCACCGCACCATCGAGCACCTTGTCGAAACGGCCGTTGGAGCCCACCAGCACACTGCCGTCGAGACGACTGCCCAGCTCACCGAAGTGCTCGGGGCCTCGCTCGAACAGCACCGTCCCGGCTGAAGCTCCCGGCCCCCACTGGACACTTTGCGGGCCTTTGATCACGGTCAGTTTGTCGAAGGTTTCCGGGGCAATGTAGGAACTGGGGGCATCCATACGCGCCGGGCACGCACCCAGCATCAACCCGCCATTGGTGCGCAGGTTCAAGCGCGAACCGAACATGCCACGCAGGACCGGATCGCCGTTGGAGCCGCCGCTGCGAATCGCGGAAAAACCCGGAATGGTCTTCAGGTAGTCAGTGCCATCGCTGGCCGGTACCGGCTGACGCGCTTCTTTCGGGTTGGTGACGATGGTCAGCGGCGAACTCTGTTGCACGGCGGTGATGACCACGGGTGCCAGGTCCAGCGGTGTCGCCGGTTCGCTGTCAGCGGTTGCCGCGTGGACAATGCCCGGTAATGCCAGGCCGAGAAACAGGCCAAAGGCGTGACGCCAGCGCAGACGCGGTAGATCCAGGTGAAACACAGGCTCGTTCTGAGTCGAGTACATAAAGACATCCGATGAAAAGTCAGGTGATGGCTGCCAGCAACACGCCAGACAACGCACGCACAGACTTGCGTCGGCGCATGGGTCGATGGGTGGTTGTTCAGCAGCGGATGGCAGTGACGTTCAGCGGGAGGAGAATGGCGGCGCCCGGCTCCGAGCGCCTGGAAACACCGGTGCGCGGACTTGCTGCGGAGTAAACGAGGTTGCCAGGAAAGTCACTGGCACGATGCCCAGCGGCGCGAAAATCAGGTTGGATTCGGTGAGGGGTGGATACTGGAACAGCAGCGTGCAATAGCCGCATTTTTCCCAGATGACCAGATCATGATGACCGCCTGGCGAAGCTGGCTGGGAAACCACCTGCGCCATGCCTGGCATATCTTCGCAGGCCATGTCGTGGGCCATCGGCGCGCCCATGCCATGGGCCATGCTCGCGCCTTGGGAAATCAGCGGGCCGATGAATATCATCAGCATGGCGAATATGCCCAGCCAGGCGCCGATGCCGTGCCGACTGCCCACGCCCTTGATCAATCCCGTGCGTCGTTTTTCAACGCCACGCGTGCCCGTTGCCGAGGACTGAAGCCTGACGTTGAGTAATCGATGGATGGAAGGGGCATTCATGGCCGGGAAATGTAACACCGCTGCTACAGGTTCGACATCGCCCGGCACAGGCAGCGCGCAGCATCGATACGCCCCAATCCGCGCAAAGCCACGGCGGACAAGTGCTGCATCGCACCTTGCGACATAAGCGCGCAGCGGGGAACTTTTCCGCTGCCCTCCCGAGGGCGTGGCTGCTTTTTGAGATCAGGCATACGACGTTGAACGTCTGTGCCAATCCGCTTTCAGAATCCTTGTCAGTTCTTTATCACCGAGCGCGACAACAGTCCGCGCTCCCGACAGGAGATGCCTGCACATGAAAATTCTGATGGTTCTCACCTCCCACGACCAGTTGGGCGATACCGGCAAGAAAACCGGATTCTGGCTGGAAGAATTTGCAGCTCCGTATTTCATCTTCAAGGATGCGGGCGCGCAACTGACCCTCGCCTCACCCAAAGGTGGTCAGCCGCCCCTTGATCCGAAAAGCGACGAACCGGACGCGCAAACCGAAGCCACCGAGCGCTTCCGCAAAGACCCCGACGCCCAGGCGGCGCTGTCCAGCACCTTGCTGCTGCAGGACGTGAACGCCAGTGACTTTGATGCGGTGTTCTACCCCGGCGGCCATGGCCCACTGTGGGATCTGGCTGAAGACCCGCATTCCATCGCGCTGATCGAAGCTTTCCAGAGCGCAGGCAAGCCAGTCGCTGCGGTCTGCCACGCACCCGGCGTATTGCGTCACGTGAAAGGCACCGATGGTCAGCCGCTGGTCAAAGGCAAGCGCGTCACCGGTTTTACCAATACTGAAGAAGATGCCGTCGGCTTGACCGATGTCGTGCCATTTCTGGTGGAAGACATGCTCAAGGCCAGCGGCGGCGACTATTCCAACGCCGGGGATTGGGCCAGCTATGTCGTTGAAGATGGCCTGCTGATCACCGGGCAGAATCCGTCGTCTTCAGAGGCGACTGCACAGGCGTTGTTGAAGCGTCTGTAACGCAAAAAGCCCCGATTTACGGGGCTTTTTTTTCAATCCGTGTCCCGTCCTTTGTGGGAGAGGACTTGTCCTCGATTCAGGCAGCCGAAACCGCCTGGGCCCGCTTCATGCTCAGCATCGCCAATACCGCAACCACCGCGACGATGGCACTGAACAACTCGCCAACATGCCGCAGGCCGAACACCGGGACGCTGACTCCTACTGCAATGACCGGCAGCGACATGGAGAAATAAAACACCACGAACAATGCCGAACTGACCGCCGCCTTGTGGTGCGCAGGGCTGGCCGCAGTCACCGCCCCCATACCCGCGCGGAACACCATGCCCTGGCCAATCCCGGCCAGCGCACCGGCGATCATCAGCAGGCTCAGCTGTTCGGTAGAAATGCTCAAGCCCAGTGTCACCATGCCCAGGATCAGCCCGGCGCAACCGGTGGTCATGTGCGAGCGCGCAGGCAACCACTGCAACGCGGCCTGGCCCAATACCGAGGCAGCGAAGAACGAACCGACCACCGCGCCGATCACCACGCCATCAGACTGGCCCATTACCTGGCGCATGATCGACGGCACCATGCTGGTGAACAGCCCGGCAACGCTGAATCCAGCCATCCCGGCAATCGCCGCCGGAATGAACATTGCGCGGACCCTCGGCGGAATCGACGGACGCATGACTCGCAGACGCGGCACCGGTGGACGCTCGACGGTTTCCTGGGCCACCGCGACACCCACTATGGCTACCGCCAGACAACCCAGATGCAACCAGAACACCAGCTGCAGCGGCTGCGGCAGGTACTGCGACGTCAGGCCGGCCAGCAAAGGGCCAAGACCGAGGCCGAACATGTTGGCTGCGGTGGCAATCAACGTCGCGCGCCTGCTCCAGCTTTTCGGGGCCAGTTCGATAATTGCCACGGTGGCAGTGCCGGTCATGATCCCGGCAGAAAATCCGGAAAACAGCCGCCCCAGCAGCAAGCCGCCAATGGAATCGCAGAGCAGAAAAATCGCCGCACTGATCGCCCCCATCAACAAGCCCGCGAACAACATCGGTCGCCGACCTATCTGGTCGGACCAACTGCCAACCGCCAGCAACGCGGCAATAACGCCCAATGCGTAGATGGCAAAGATCAAGGTGATCCAGGTTTCGCCAAAGCCCATTTGCTGCTGGTAATACACATAAAGCGGCGTGGGCAACGTGGTGCCGATCATGGCGATCAGCAAAGCGCAGGCAACCAGAAAGAAGCCTCTGCGAGAAGGTGAATCAGGCTCGGTCATGCTCCGTCCCCGTTTGAACATCCATTGTGGTGATCCCCGGCGGATGGGCCGGGGCCGACAATAGTAACGAGGGGTTGGATACAGCGGCAGGGAAATGTTGCAAATAATTCCCGGAGGTCACTGCGAAATATCGACCAGCGCAATGGATTGCGGCTCGTCGCTACTCGCACATTTGCCTTCCCGGCGCTCGTTCATCCAGCCATCGACCTGGCTGAAAAATACCGGCGGCGCCTTGCGTCCGAAACGCCGGCCCAGATCAAGAATGGTCTGCTGCGCCAAGGCTTCTTCCATGCGCTTTTGCGCGACCAGCATCGCGCCGTGAATGCCGCAAGTCCCGTCCGTGGCCCAGGCTGGCGGTTCGCCATCGAACACCGCGCAACGCCCGCGAATTTCACGGCATTCAAAAATGGCTTTCTTGCCGTCGATGGCCGTGACGATATCCAGCAGGGTGATTTCGTCAGAAGGACGCGCCAGCTTGAACCCACCGCGCACACCTTCGGTGGCGACCACCAGTTTCGCCCGCGCCAGCTTGGTGAAGACCTTCGCCAGGTATTCGTGGGGCACACCTTGCAATTCGGCCAGGTCACGCACGCTGGCTTCACGAGTGTCGCCACGATCGTCGAGCAAAAACAAGAGGCAGTGAATGCCGTACTCGACTCCTGCACTGTAAAGCGCCATGAATATCTCCGACTGATTTAGTCGCCAAATCTAGCAAAAATCCAGAACCCTGGCAACGATCAACAGCCTGTCGACAAACCGTTAAAACTATCCAGACACTCGAAACGGACCTTTAAACGCCATTACAGAGCGGTTATCTGACCATCTCGCGATGAATTCCTGGTTTGCTGATGAAAAATAACTTGCCTGATTTAACTACGATCAATAGAGTCGTAGTTATCGAGTAAGCAGGGACGCAGCACCAACGCAACGATTCGCGTCCGTCCTCTCCGTAGTCCGGGCACTACGAACTCGACTCACTCAATCGATTCATCTTTGAAGGGCACAACCATGAAACAGCAGATCTTGATCGTCGGCGCAGGCTTCGGTGGCATGTGGAGCGCGCTGAGCGCAACGCGCCTGCTCGATAAGCATGATCATCAGGGCATCGAAGTCACGGTCCTGGCCCCACAGGCGCAACTGCGAGTTCGCCCGCGCTTCTACGAGGCCGAGGTGCATGGCATGCAGGCGCCGCTGGGCGATTTGTTCGAAGCCGTTGGCGTCAGCTTTGTCCAGGGCGCTGCGGACCAGATCGACGTTGCGGGCAAACGTGTCGGCTACACCGATGCCAAAGGCGTCAAAGGCACCTTGAGCTATGACCGTCTGGTCCTCGCCAGCGGCAGCAGCGTGGTGCGGCCGCAGGTGCCCGGCTTGCTGGAGCATGCGTTCGATGTGGATCGCATTGAAGAAGCCAGCCGCCTTGAGGCGCATATCAATGCCCTGGGTCAGCTACCTGAATCCGCAGCACGTAACACCGTGATCGTGGCCGGTGGCGGTTTTACCGGGATCGAGACGGCGACCGAACTGCCAGAGCGTCTGCGCGCTGCGCTGGGTGAAAACGCTGATATCAAGGTCATCGTCGTCGACCGAGGTGCGCAAATCGGTGCGGCACTGGGCGAATCACTGCAACCTTTGATTGCCGAAGCCAGCGCCAGCCTTGGTGTGCAATGGCGGGTCAATTCCACCGTTGCTTCGGTGGATGCCGGCGGCATCACGCTGGCTGATGGTCAACGCATCGAAGCCAACACCGTGGTGTGGACGGCGGGCGTTCGCGCCAGCAGCCTGACCGAACAGATTGCTGGCGAACGCGACAACTTTGGGCGCCTGCATGTGGATCGCAACTTGCGAGTGATCGGCCAGGACGCAATCTATGCCACGGGCGATGTGGCCTATGCCGCAACTGACGATCTGGGCAACTACGCGATGATGACCTGCCAGCACGCCATCGCCCTGGGGCGCTCGGCCGGTAACAACGTCGCAGCCGATCTTCTGGGCGTCGCGCCGATTCCTTACAGCCAGGTCAAATACGTGACCTGCCTGGATCTGGGCGCCTGGGGCGCGGTCTACACCGAAGGTTGGGATCGCCAAGTGAAGTACGTGAAGGAAGAAGGTAAACAGCTCAAGACGCAGATCAACACCCAGTGGATCTACCCACCGGCTGCCAATCGTGCAGAAGCGCTGGCAGCGGCTGATCCGTTGATTCCTGTGGTGGCGTGAATGGCATAAGCGTGTAGGAGCGAACTTGTGTGGGAGCGAGCTTGCTCGCGAAACAGACGCCTCGGTTTAGCAGACCTACCGCGTTATCGTTCTTCGCGGGCAAGCCTCGCTCCACCGAGGTTTTTGCCTACTGCTTGCGAAAAAACAACGTCACCTGGCCCAATTCAACACCCAGCTTGCTCATGTAAGAGCGATTGGCCAACGTCTGGTCGTCCAGCAAATACATCCAGTCATCGAAACGCACTTCATAGGTATTGCCGTCCACCGGCAGGTTGAGCACGTAGTTCCAGTGGAAGGTATTGCCGGAAACTTCGCCAAACGCCTCGCCCACCACATCGCCGGCCGTACCTTTCCACCTGCCCTGCCCCGTCGGGACCAGCGTCCAGACCCGAGTCTGTTTCGTTCCATCGCTGTAGTTGAAGGCCTCGTGCAGGATCAACTTGTCGCCTTCACTGCGGCCATTGATCACCACATGAAAACGCTTGGTCACCTCCCCCGAACGCTTCTGGAAAATTCCTGAGGCCAAAACCTGACCGGTGAAATAGTCGCGCAGGTCGAGTTTGGGCGTTTCCTGGCTGTATTGACTGACCTGCACCCCGCTGCAACCCGCCAGGCCGATACACAGCAGCAACACGAATCTTTTCAGCATGGCGCTTTCCTTTTTTCCAGAGGCCTTAATTTCAGAGGGTCCAGATCACCGAGCGGCCGTACCCAATAGCTGTTCGCGCAGATCGGAATTGCGGCTGTCAGCGTTCAGCCATATATCGAAAAAAGCCTTGGCAAACGCAGGATCTTGCACGACCTGGTGCAACGTATCGCCGACGTAAAATCGCGCTTCCTGACCTGGCAGGTTCACCCCGATAATCCTGGTGCCTTCCTGCACATCGACAAACGCTCGCTGCATCTGCTCTCGCCAGATAACCAGCTGAGCAGCGCTGACCTGGGAGCCGGACGTGCGCCTGATCTCATCAATGCTGGCGTCCACCAGATCCTCGCGGGAAATTGAACGGTGATACGTCAGCTCAAGGGCGAACGGCTTGTCAGTTTGCAGCGGCCTGGTGATGCTCCACATCCGCGCGGTGTAGATCCTGAAGCCGTACATGCGAAACTCACCGCTGCCGACGACTTGCGCATTGGGCAACGCGTCCTGCCAGCCTGCCGCCAGGCTTGTGCCGCTCACCAACCAGACCAGCCACAACCAGGGTCGCCTCATGCAAAGCCTCACTGACCGCTGCAACATAAAAGCGGGGCACAAAAAAAGGCCAGTAACGGGGTGCAAGGCCAAGAGACCACTACTGCACCTTGCTACTGACCCTGAAGACTAAAACTTATACGACAAATAGCTACCTGTACAATATTAAGTGAAGTTTATTCAAACACTCGATTGCCCTGCAAAGACAGGCTCGCCCAGATTGAGCATCAAACGGTTGGCCCAGGCGAAAATTGCAATGGCGTGAATCAGGTCCAGTACCTCGCTGTCATTCAAGCCTTGATCGCGCAATGGCTGGATGTTGCCAGCCCCCAGCGCGCCAGGCTCAAGGGTCAGGTCGATGGCGAACCGGACGATGGCTTTTTCGCGATCCGTGGTGCCCGCCGTCTCGGGATCGGCAAAAATCTGCACGATCACATCGTTGCGCTTGGCCAGCTGCTCGAAGCGTTGCGCGTGGACCGACGCGCAATACACACAGCGATTGATGCGCGATACCACGGTGCTCGCCAATTCCCGCTCGGCACGGGACAAGCCGCCGGGGGCGTACATGATCGCATTGAAGGCCAGGGAACGCTGGCGCAGGATTTCCGGGTCGTGGGCCAGCGTCAGGTAATAATCGGAAACCTTGGCCTGAGGATGGCTTTCTTCCAGCACCGCCACTTGTTCCGGGGTTGCGCTGTCCAGATCGATGGTCGGCAACCAGGCCTTCCAGCCCAGCACTTCGCTGGTGAAGCCGTTGATGCGGATCGGTTCACTCATCATGCGACTCCTGCGGACGACAATGCACTCAGCCCGGCGGCCAGGCGCACTTGATAGGACAAAAAGGCGATCAACTGCGCCAGCACAACGATTTCTGCCGTGGACAATCCGGCTTGCTGCAAGACCTGCAACGCCTGCTGATCACCTTCTACCGGGCTCAGGATCAAGGTTCGGGTAAAACCGAGAACGGCTTGCAGACGCGGAGCGCCAAGGCTTGCGAGCGCATCGGCATCGATCTGCGCCAGCAGCGCCTGATCGATGTTCAGCGCCTGCAATTGCTCCAGGTAATAGCCGGTCAGCAATTCATTCGGGGTCAGACGGCTGGTGTAATACGCCACCAGCAAGCGCTCGTTGAGGGGCAGGCCATCCTGCAACTGCGCGTTGAAAAACAGCGCATGACTGCCTTGCGTCGCTGCCACGACTTTATCCCGCGCGTGGCGAACCTGGCGCAGATGGCTGCCGGGGGCAATGCCCAGCAAGTCGTCCAGAACGTCGGGAACGACTGTATGTTCAACGGTGGAATTCATGGCAAATCCTCTGGTTTTCAAGGCAGCTCGGTGACCATGGTCGCGGCGGTACGGTCGCTGACCAGCGGCTCGACTTTCAGGCCTTTGCGGGACGCCCAGATGTTCTGGTAGTGAAACAGCGGGATGATGCCGACGTCGTCGGCCACGACCTTGGCCGACTCTTGAAGAATCGCGCGACGCCTGGCTTCATCGAATTCGGCAGTGGCCTTGACCAGCGCCTGATCGACCAGCGGATTACTGTAGTGACCCCAGTTGGAGGCGCCCTGCCCTTTGGCACTGTCGACGGTGGTGAGAATGTTGGTCAGCGCGTAAGCGGCTTCGCCTGTGCCGTTGCCCCAGGCGATGACACTGATGGCCAGTTCGTTCTTGTTCGCCTTGCCGGCATAGACCGCCCAAGGCAGCACTTCCAGCTGCACCTTCACGCCGATCCGCGACCAGAACTGCGCCACAGCCTGCATGGCTTCCGGCGCCTGCGGATAGCGATCACCCGGCACATGCACCGTCAGCTGGAAACCCTCGGGGAAGCCCGCCTCCTTGAGCAGCGCCTTGGCCGCCGTCGGGTCATAGGCAATGTTCTTCAGTTCCGGGTTGTAGCCGAAGGTGTTGGCCGGCATCCACTGGTTGGCCTCGGTCACGGTGCCTTGCATGATGCGTTCGACGATGGCCGGACGATTGATCGCCAGGGACAGCGCCTTGCGCACGCGCACGTCGAGCAACGGGTTCTGCTCAAGCGTCTTGCCGGCGTTGTCACGGATGTATTCGTTGGGACCGGCGCGGAAGCTTGGTTGAATCAACAAGGCGCGCAAACCGGCATAGGCGTAGACCTTCACTTCCGGGCTCTGGCGCAGGCGCGCCACGTCGGTCGGCGAAACCTTGTCGATCACGTCCACATCGCCCGCCAGCAAGGCGGCGGTACGGCTGGCGGCGTTGGCGATGAAGCGATAATCCACCGAATCCCACAGCGGCTTCCCGCCCCAATAGTCTTTGTTACGCGCGAAGATCGTCCGATCCCCCGGCACATAGGAAACGAAACGGTAAGGCCCGGTGCCGACCATGGCTTTGCCGGAGTTGTAATCGGCGCTGGCGGCGGTTGCGCCCACGTGACGGCTGACGACATAAATCGAGTCGACATCCGGCAGCAGGTTGGCGTTCGGCGAGCGGGTCTTGATGATCAGTGTGTGCTCGTCCCTGGCCTGCACCGATTCCACGGTACGCATGGCCCCTGCATACGAGGCAACCGAGCCCGGCACGGCACGCGAACGCTCGAATGAAAACACGAAATCGTCAGCGGTCAGCGGCGTTCCGTCCTGCCATTTGACGTCATCGCGCAGGGCGAACTCCCAGGTCTTGTCGTCCAGCACCTTCCAGCTCTTGGCCAGCCCCGGCAGGGTTTTGTCGTCGTGGCGGTTAACCAGCGATTCGAAGGCATGCAGCGCCACCGAGCGATCGCCGGCATAGTTGTTCAACTCAGGGTCCAGGGACGAAACGGGATCGGCGTAACCGATGCGCAAGGTCTGCGCCGAGACACTGCCAGCGGCCAGAATCAGGGCCGAGGCCAGCAGTGAACGAACAAGTGGTTTCATGGGTTATTTCCTTGTACGCAATGGCAATGAGCGTGACAGGCGACGATGCGCACCCGTTCAGGCTGTTTCGTTGAGGTGGCAAGCGCTCAGGTGGTTGGGCGCAACCTCCCTCAGCGGTGGAGCTTCCTCGCGGCAGCGCGCCATGGCGTGCGGGCAACGGGGATGGAAATGACACCCGGCGGGCGGGTTCAGCGGGCTGGGGATTTCCCCTTTGATCGCGTCATAACGGGCACTGCGAATATCGAAACGCGGAATCTGCGCCAGCAATGCCTGGGTGTAGGGATGGTTGGCGCGGGCGAACAGATCGTCGACATCAGCGCTTTCCACGACCCGGCCCAGGTACATCACCACCACCCGGTCGCACAGATGCTCGACCACGCCCAGGTCGTGGCTGATGAACAGATAGGTCAGCCCCAGCTCATCGCGCAGGTCCATGAACAGATTGAGGATCTGCGCCTGAATCGACACATCCAGCGCGGCCACCGACTCGTCGCAAACGAGTAATTCCGGCTGGACCGCCAGCGCCCGGGCAATGCCGATGCGCTGGCGCTGACCGCCGCTGAACTGGTGCGGATAACGCTGGCGCAATTGCGGGCTGAGCCCGGCGCGCTGCAACTGGGCGCTGACGTAATCGTCGAACCCGGCCTTGTCGGTCAAGCCATGCAACAGCGCGCCCTCGCCGACGATCCGGTCGACCCGCAGGCGCGGATTGAGGCTGGCGGACGGGTCCTGGAAAATCATCTGGATCTTCAGCCGCGCGGCATGGCGCTCTTCGCTGGTGAGATCCTGCAGCGACTTGCCATCGATGGACGCGGTGCCGGAAGACACCGGCAACAATCCGGCCACCATGCGCCCGAGGGTCGACTTGCCGCAGCCGGACTCGCCGACCAGGCCCACGACTTCACCCCTGGCAATGCGCAGATCCACCCGGTCAACCGCGTGCGTCACCGATTTGCGCCGACTCAGTTGCAGACCTTGCAGCACGTGTTCCAGCGTCGTGTCGGGACTGGCTTTGCCGAAGGTCTTGCTGACCTGACGCAGTTCGATGATCGGCATTGATTCACTGTTCATCGGCAGCTCCCGGATGAAAGCAGCGGACCCAGCGGCCCGGTGCCAGTTCCTGATTGGGCGGCTCCTGCGCGCAGACGTCCGAAGCCCTGCTGCAGCGCGCGGCAAAGGCGCAACCGGCGGGCATCGACAACAGATCGGGGGCCATGCCCGGAATCTGCCGCAACCGCTGACCGCGCTTGTTGCGGCTTGGCAGGCTGTCGATCAGCCCTTGGGTATACGGATGCTGCGGGGAATCCAGAACAGCAGCGACAGTGCCTTGCTCGACGATGCGTCCGGCGTACATCACCGCGATGTCATCGGCCAGCCCGGCAACCACGGACAGGTCGTGAGTAATCCAGATCAGCGACGTGTTCTGCTGGCGCACCAGCTTCTGCACTTCACTGAGGATCTGCGCCTGAATCGTCACGTCCAGCGCCGTGGTGGGTTCGTCGGCAATGATCAGGTCAGGTGAATGCAATAAGGCAATGGCAATCGCTACGCGCTGGCGCATGCCGCCGGACAATTGATGCGGATAGGCGCGCAAACGCTCGTCGGGGCTGGCGATACCCAGTAATGCCAAAGTCCGGCTGGCGCGCGCGCGGGCTTCGGCGCGGCTGACCGGTTGATGCGCACGCACCGCTTCGATCATTTGCGTATCGATGCGCAACACCGGATTGAGCGTCATCATCGGGTCCTGAAAGATCATCGCAATGCGATTGCCTTGCAGGTTGCGCAGTTCCCTGGGCGACAACAGCGTCAGGTCACGGCCCTGAAAGAGCACTTGCCCGCCGCTGATCCGCCCCGGTTCGTCCACCAGACCGAGGATGGAAAACCCGGTAACCGACTTGCCCGATCCGGACTCGCCCACCAGACCGAGAATCCGCCCCGGCTGAATACTCAGGGACACATCGCGGACCGCAGGCAACACCCCGGCGCGGGTATAAAACGAGGTGCACAGGCCGCGCACGTCCAGCGTCGCTTGCCCGGCAGACGACTGCTCGAAAGAGCTCAACGGCGCGCTCATCGCTGCAACCTCGGGTTAAGCACGTCGCGCAGGCGGTCGCCCACCAGATTGATCGCGACAATGGTGATCAACAGCGCCAGCCCCGGAAAGAAGCTGATCCAGTATTCGTCGCTGAGCATGTACTGAAAGCCGTTGGCGATGAGCAAGCCCAGGGACGGCTCGGTGATCGGCACGCCAAGACCAAGGAACGACAGCGTCGCTTCCAGGGTGATGGCCCGGGCGATTTGCAACGCGCCAATGACGATCAGCGGCGGCAGGCAGTTGGGCAGAATGTGCCCGACCACGATGCGCCACGGTCCGATTCCTTGTCCGCGAGCGGCATCGACATATTCACGACGGCTTTCGGTCAACGCCTGACCACGAGCCGTGCGCGCGTAATACGCCCATTCCAGCACCACCAGCGTCAGCATCACGTTGCCGACGCCTTTGCCCAGCCACGCCAGAATCATCAGCGCCATGAGGATGACCGGGAACGACAACAGCAAATCCACCAGACGCATCAGCAATGCATCGACCCAGCCGCCTGCGTAGGCCGACAACAAGCCGAGCATAGTGCCGATCACGGCAGCGATCAGCGCCGAACCAATCCCTACCCACAGGCTGATGCGTAACCCGTAAATGATCGCCGAAAGCAAATCGCGGCCCTGACCATCGGTGCCCAGCCAATAGGTATAGCCACCGTCGACATTCGCCGTGCCGGGTGGCAGGCGAGCGTCGAGCACGTTGAGCTGCATCAAATCATAAGGGTTCTGAAACACGATCCACGGCGCCAACACCGCCACCAGGACAATGACCAGCAACAGCACCAGACCGACCACTGCCGTGGTCGAGCCTTTGAACTCGGCCATGCCGCGCTGCCATGGCGACTGTGCCTTGAAGGTGGATTTAGCGGTTGTAACAGCAACCTGGCTCATGGTTTCACCTCGACGCGGACCCGAGGATCGAGGAAGTAATACAGGCCATCGACGATCAGATTGAGCACCACGAAAATCACCACGACCACCATCAGATACGCCACGACCACAGGTCGATCCAGCATATTGATGCTGTCCAGAATCAACTTGCCGGCACCAGGCCAGGCAAAAATACTTTCCGTCACCACCGCGTAGGCGATGGTCGACCCCAGCTCCATGGCCAACACCGTGACCAGTGGAATCATGGTGTTGCGCATCACGTGCATGCACATCACCCGGATCGGCGAGAGCCCTTTGGCGCGGGCGAACTTCACGTATTCCTGCGGCAACACTTCACGCACACCGGCGCGGGTCAGGCGCAGCACCAGGGATATCTTGAACAGCGCCAGATTCAATGCCGGCAGAATCAGATGTTGCAGCCCGTCCAGGGTCAGGAACGACCACTGCACGCCAAAAAGCTCGCGGGTTGCGCCCCGCCCGCTGGCGGGCAGCCAGCCCAGCTTGATGGAAAACAGCATGATCATCATCAACGCGACCCAGAACGCCGGCAGCGAAAAACCGATAATGCTGGTGGCCATCAACAGCCGCGAAAGCGGGTGATCGGGATAAGTACCGGCGAACATCCCCAATGGCACGCCCAACAGCACGGCGAGCAACATCGCACTGAAGGCCAGTTCGAAAGTAGCGGGCAGACGCTGCACGATCAGGCGCATGGCGTCTTCGTGATAGACAAAGCTCTGGCCGAGATTGCCGTACACCGCGCCTTTGAGAAACAGCAGATATTGCTGCCACAACGGTTTGTCCAGGCCCAGATGAGCGATGGCCGCCAGGCGTTCGGTCTGGTTCAGGTCTTCACCGACCAGGATATCCATCGGATTGCCAATGGCGTTCAGACCAATGAACACCACCAGCGTCATGAGCAGCACCACCAACAGCGATTGACTCAAGCGCCGTACCAGCCAGCCGATCATCCGCGCAACTCGCTGGCCGTGGGTTCGCCCGCGACCCATTCATCGCCGAGCAATTCCGGTTCGGCGTAGTTCTGCATCGCGTTGAAATGCTGTTCGATGTCTTCGTTGAACAACTGGCCAACCAAACCATGAGCCAGGCGTTTGGCGCCTTCGCTAATGGCCGGGATATCGCCCGAAACCGCCCCATAGCTCAGGGACGCGGTGTAGTTGAAGCAATGAATCTGGCTGATGCCCGGACAGGCGCCGGGGGTCTTTTCCTGAAACTCAAAGCTCAGGCCGAGGTCCGGCAGATCATCCAGCTCCGGATCGGGTTCGTTGCCCGGCGGTGTGAAACTGTCGCTCCAGACCTTGATATGCGGTGCGAACGCGGCGAATTCAGGACGCAGCTGGAAGTTGGTACGAAACCCAGTGGCGAACACCAGGAAATCGTATTCGAGCCTGGCGGTCGGCGTATCCAGCCACACGCCGCCAGCCGGATTTTCCTGCACCGCAACAATCGGACTGTTCAACAAAAAGCGCGCGTTGGCCGCGCGGGAAACCCGCAAGGTACTGCCACGGGGCGGCGGCACTTGCTGGGCGTTGAGGTATTTGCGAATGCGCCATTTCCAGACATCCGGCAGACGCCAGTAGCCATGGGTCATGCCCGGACTGCCAGCACCCTTGCCCTTATTGATGCGTGGCAGTTCGGCGCGGCGCACCAGCAGGTCAACACGCTGCGCGCCGGCCTCCAGCGCAGTGGCCGCGCTGTCCATGGCCGAAGCACCGCCACCGATGACCGCCACGCGTTTGCCGACAAACCAGTCGTCCTGCAAACCCGACGCCGAGTGGGTCCAGAGATTGCGCGGTAATCCATTGGCCAGATCGGGCACCCAAGGACCGCCAAGACCGTCACGACCGGTGGCCAGCACCACATGGCGCGCCACCACCTGCTGCACCTGGTCGCCATGGGCAATATCCAGCTCCACCAGACCATCGGCACGCGGCTGGACCCGTTCGACACGGTGTTCATTGCGTACGTCCAGATCCAGCACCTTGCGATACCAGCGCAGGTAGTCCGCCCATTGCAGACGCGGAATCTTGTCCAGGGCATTCCATGCCGGCAGGCCGAATTGCGCCTCAAACCAGGCGCGAAAGGTCAATGCGGGTAAACCCAATGCCGGGCCGGTCAGTTGCTTGGGCGAGCGCAGGGTTTCCATGCGTGCGGTCGTGGCCCAAGGGCCTTCGAATCCTGTCGGCGCCTGGTCGAACACCCGCGTGCCAACGCCCAGGTTGCGCAGTTCCGCCGCCAATGCCAGACCCGCCATGCCGCCTCCGATGATGGCGATATCCAGCACCGGTTGCCCGTCGTTGAACCGCGACTTGACCCAGGCAGCGGCAGGCAGATCCAGCCATTGCAGATCCTGGCGCAGCCGGGCTTCCAGAAGGGCAAGACCCATGGGTTCATTCACGTCGGACATTCTCAATACTCGGCTGGTTGACAGAGGAAATTGCTCAATTTCTATACAAAAAGCATTCCACAGTCATAAATTTACGCATTCATAGGCCTATTGAATGCAGATTCCGAATACTAAGAGCCTCCCTTTATTCCATCAACTTCCAAAAAAGAATATTGATATTCTTACAGGTTATTACACAGGCGGAGTGTGCGGCCTGCCAGGCAAGTAGCGGGCCTATCAACCGGCGTAAATGCTCTGCAATAAAGCATCATGGGCCGCGGGATCGTGCATGATCAGGGCAGGCAGCAACGTCTTGGCCGAGTTCGCCAGCTCAGTCACCAAGGCTTGCGAGACATCCGAAAGTGGACTGGCAAAGGCTGATACCAGGCCGAAGAAGAAGGGAATGTTGCATTCGATGGGACGCACTACAACGCCCTCCAGCGGCACGCCAACGGCGGTAAAGGGATCAACCAGCGCGACACCCAGCCCGACACGGGCCATTTGCATGGCTACCAATGAAGTGTTGGTATCGAGCATCAGCGGCTCACCACCGCCATGATCCTGAAACGCTTTGTCGATGCGGCGGCGGAACCGATAAGGATTGGACATCGTGATCAGTGGCTGCCGGGCCAGCACCTCCATGGGCAAGACCTCCAGCGTTGCCAACTCCGAATCAGCCGCCAGCACCGCAACGCAGGGCGATTCGCCAATCCAGTGGATGTCCAGACCCCGATGTTCCAGCGGCAAACTCACGGCACCCAGATCCATCGTTTTGGAAAGCACGGCCTGCACGACGTTTTCCGGGGACATGCTGTGCAGCTGAATGTGTTGCGGGCGCAAATCTTGCGGCAAGCGCGATAGCGCCAGCGGCAATAGTCCGGCGGCCAGCGCCGGAATCGCCACCAGCTTGATCTGGCGGTTTTCGTCCATAGCAATGTGCTGGGCTCGCTGGCGGATATTGCGAATCCCCAGCAGGGCACTCTCGACGTCGGCGTACATCATGAACGCCTTCTGGGTCGGCGTGACTTTCGGGCCGCTGCGCTCGAACAGGGCAAAACCCAATTCCTGCTCAAGCTCCTGAATGACTCGCGTCACCGACGGCTGGGAACGACCGAGCATCTTCCCTGCCGCAGTCACACTGCCTGCCGACATGACGGCCGCAAACGCTTCGAGTTGCCGCAAATCCATACACACGCCTTGAAGATCGAAATGGAGAGTCCGCTCTCCTCCGGGCAACCTGAAACGGGACGAGAAACGCCAGCAAAGCCTAACCATAGTTTCGATCAGCGTCGATGACGTTTGACAGCCGCCTGACTGCGCCAGGCCTCAAGGGCGCGCGGCGACGCTCAATCCAAGGAAATATTCACCGTGGTTTCCGGCTTCGGTGCCGCAGGCTTCTTGGGCAGCGTGATATTCAGCACGCCCCTGCTGAAATGCGCCTGGATATGCTCGGCATCGACCCCCGTGGGCAGACTGAAGGTTCTTTCGAAATGCCCATAACGGCGTTCCGTCAGGTGATAGCTGGCGGATGAGTCCGACTTGTTCTCGGGTTTCTCGCCTTTGATCCGCAGGTTGCCGTCGATGATCTTGACGGTCAGGCTCTCCTCGTCGGCGCCTGGCACTTCTGCGGCGATTTCGTAGGTGGTTGCGGTTTCCCGAATATCAACGGCAGGCGCCTGGACACCGGAAAACTCCCCTGACCAGAATGGTTGCACATCAAACCGGCCGCTGCGGGAAAGGATTGAAGGCAGGCTGTTGAACTCGTTCAACATATGGTCGAACTGCTGACGAATGCGGTCCAGCGGATGCCAGTTACCAGGACCGGTCGCCGGCTTTTTTTCATCTTCAGGCGTCGGAGTTTTTTGCTCGGAATCATTCATGGCACATGTCCTCCACAGAACAGCTGACGGGGTACGCAAATTTGATTCTAGTACATGGCCAGTTCGTGGGACGCATCAGCGGTGGTGAAAGTAATCAACAGCGCGCGATCACTTAACAAACACCCATAAAAAAAGCCCCCGGATATTCTCCGGGAGCAAGAAGCGAAACAACTCTTTATTAATCGTTATAGGGTTAACTGCTTATCAGTAGAGACGATCAACAACACGGACGTCGGACTGCTGTTGTGTTGCGATCCATTCATTCTTCAGGGTTTGCAGAACCCGGTTCATGAACACTTTGTCGGCGGCGGCTTTCTTGCCAACATAGCCGTGACCGCGACGATAGGTCCGTAGGCGGGCGCGCATTTCCGGGTGGCTCTTGCCGAATTCGTTTTCCTGGCAAGTCAGCGGATCGACGTGAACATCGCCCTCGTTGCTGATCCACAATACATGGCTGTCCAGACTGTCTTTGCGCGCGGCGAACAATTGGGCCAGTTCATCAATAGTAGGTTGTTTGTTCAAATTCATTTGAATGCTCCTTGACCGCTCGTCAACCGGGTTTAATTAGTTAGCTAATACACATGATCAATCGGCCAGTGGATTTGTGTCGCTGCACCTGCATGACATTCGCTGTCAGACAACTTGCAGATCCGGCCCATGAATAGATGCGTGTAGCCTTGATAAAACACTGCTGCGCAAGAGCACCACAACGAGAGGAGAAGTTGCGTAAAATCCTGGTTCAAAAGGCTATTACAGCGCTGACAACTAACAATTGACTGTCAACCACAAGCCTCATGAGGACGTTTCGCCAGCATCTCGAATCCGGTCAGGGATCATGCCAGGTCAGCTTCATCAATCTGCCTTGTGGGCAGCACACATCCGGGAACATCACGACGGCTCGTCGTGCATGTCAGAACACCCTTTTACCGCTCTCCCGATCGGGGAGACAGCTGCATAATGCAAGGCGGAGGGGGAAGCGTCAACACTTATGTAGTGATTTTTTTAGAGCACTACATATTTTTGTTCTGACTGCCCGGTCACTCATTTCCGGGCCTGGCGTGTCACGCCGAGCCCGTTTTAGAGGCGCTAGAGAGCGGTTGTCGGGCTTTCGAGCATCTTGCGGACTTTCTCCAGCAGGGCGTTCAATTGGAACGGCTTGATGACCATATCCATGCGTTCGCCGAGGAAACGTTGACGGTTGACCGCATTCTCTGCGTAGCCGGTCATGAATAGCACCGGCAGGTTTTCCCGCCATACCCGCGCGCGGTCGGCCAGTTCCCGGCCATTCATGTGCGGCAGGCCAACGTCGGACAACAGCAAATCCACCGAGGAATCGTTCTCGAGAATATCCAGAGCGGTGGCAACGTCTGCGGCTTGCGTGCAGCGGTAACCGTTGTCCACCAGCAGCTCGTTGACGAACATGCGCACCGATGCCGTGTCCTCGACGATGAGAATATGTTCGCCGGCACCCGGCTGGACCGGCATGCCGGGTTCCGCCTGGGCAGGCAGAACGTCGGCGGCCGCGGGAATCATCAGCGTCACTTCGGTGCCATGCCCGGCAACGCTGCGAATCAGCACGTCCCCGCCGGACTGCCTGGCGAAGCCGTAAATGGTGGAAAGCCCGAGCCCGGTGCCTTCGCCAATGGGTTTGGTGGTAAAAAATGGATCGAATACTTTGTCGATCACGCTGTGATCGATGCCGATGCCGTCATCCTTGACCGACAACGCGATGTACGCCCCGTCAGCCACGCGGGGATCGCCTTTGGAGTGCGCCGCGAACGTCGTGACTCGCACGTTGCCGCCGCCGGGAAGTGCATCCCGCGCGTTGATGACCAGATTGAGTATCGCGCTTTCCAGCTGGCTGGAATCCACCAACGCCACGGCTGATTTGGAGGTCAGGTCCAGGGTCAGCGTAATGCGCTTGCCAATGGTCCGGCTGAGCAGGTCTTCCAGAGAGCGAATGTGCTCGTTGACATCGATGGGCCTGGCATCCAGTGGCTGCTGACGGGCAAACGCCAATAACCGATGCGTCAATGCCGCTGCGCTCATGGCCGAAGCCAGGGCTGCATCGGCATAGCGCGCGACCCGCTCCGGACGATTTTCATCGGTGCGTTTTTTGATCAGCTCGATGCCGGTGATGATCCCGGTCAGCAAGTTGTTGAAGTCATGGGCAATGCCGCCTGTAAGCTTGCCGATGGCGTCCATTTTCTGCGCCTGTAACAGCTGCGCTTCAGTGCGTGCGCGCTCGGCGACTTCATGGGCCAACTGAGTATTCACGGTGTCGAGCTGGCGCAGATGCGACTGCTCACGCTGGCGATGCTCGGTGACATCTTCGACGAACACCAGGCTCAGTTCCGGCGTACGGTACGGGGATATCTGCCACTCGGTTTCCCGAACTTCGCCTTTGACCGACATCAGCAGCGTGCCTCTCCAGCGCTCTCCTGCCAGCAGCCCGGCGCGCAGTTGCTGGATGATTTCCTCCTGATCTGCCGCCAGCGAATCGAGCATCGTGTGCTGGGAAATACTTTTTTGAATCAGCTGGGCGAACGCATGATTGCATTCATGCACTTTAAGATCGGCATCCATCACCGCAATCGGCGCAGATATATTGACGAAGATTTCCCGGAACCGTGCCTCGCTTTCGCGCAGGGCGTATTCGGTGTCCCGCACTCGCAACAGTGTGCGCAGGGTTGCCAGCAACACATCCGCGTCCACCGGATGCACCAGATAAGCATCAGCCCCGGCTTCAAGACCGGTGACGATATCGGCCGTCTGGATCGACGCCGCCGACACGTGCACCACGGGCAGCAGCGCCGTGCGCGGCTCAGAGCGCAGCAGGCGCACGATATCAAAACCGCTCATATCCGGAAGGTTGACGTCGAGAATCAGCGCATCGGGCGCTTCAGATGCAATCAGCGCCAGACCTTCATTACCCGTGCCGGCTTCAAGCACGACAAAGTCATGGAGTTCCATGCGCCGACGCAAGGCATAGCGCGTGGCAGCATTGTCGTCGACGATCAACAGGCGGATTTCACGCTTCATCGCCAGGCTCCCCGGCAATCGCCAACGGAATGATCACAAAGAAGGTCGAGCCGACGCCAGGCTTGCTCTGCACCCCTACCCGTCCGCCCAGCAGCTCGGCGAAGCGTTTGCACAGGGATAATCCAAGCCCCGTGCCGCGCCAGCGTTTTTGCAACGGCGAATCGATCTGTGAGAAATCCTCGAACAGCTCACCGAGCATTTCTTCTGGAATTCCAACGCCGGTATCACTGACGGCGAAACGCACTTCGTGGTCGTTTTCCATACATGCCGAGACCCGCACCTCACCGCGCTGGGTGAACTTCAAGGAGTTGGAAATAAAGTTGCGCAGGATCTGCCCGAGCTTCTTGTCATCGGTGAACAGCCGTGGCAAGCCAATGGGCTCTTCGAAAATCAGGTCCACCGAAGACATATTGACGATCGGGCGAAACATGCCGCGCAGGGCTGCAAACAGGTCGAACATGTCAAACCAGGCCGGCGAAATGGTAATGCGTCCGGCCTCGATCTTGGCCAGATCCAGAAGATCATCGACCATATCGGACAGCTCACGTGCGGCACTGCTGATAAATGCGACCTGCCGATGTTGCTCGGTGGCCAACGGCCCGTCCACTTCATCGGTGAGCAGGCTGGAAATACTCAGGATCGAACCCAGCGGCGTCCTGAACTCATGGCTCATGTAGGACAGGAAGCGGCTTTTCAGATCCGAAGCCTGACGCAGTTCATTGGCCTGATTGTCGAGTTCGGCATACAGCGCGAGCACGCCTTGATTGGTTTCATCGAGCTCAGTGCGCAAGGCGTCCGCTTCTGCCCGCACGCGTGCAAGCTCAAGACTGAGATCATTATCGTCGGCGGTGGGTGACTCAGGCATTGGCAGTCTCCAGGGCAATCACTAGAACAGTCACATCATCACGGCCCCGGCAAAAATCGCGATGCAGCACTGCCGCGATGACCGCCGGATGGCGGAACGCCAACCCCATATACTCGCGCAGATCCCAACGTGATTGCAGCCCGTCGCTGTACATGATCAACAATTGGCCACCAACCAGAGGGAAATCGAACGTCTGGGCTTTGCGAAATTGCAGACCCACGATGCCTGGATGAGACGCCAGGCCGCGAGGTCTCTCCGCGCCGATCAGCGTACCGCCAATATTGCCGATACCGACGAACCGCAATGAATCGCCTGCGCCGTCAAATTGCGCAACAGCAACAGCGCCGCCACGGGTACCGCGCATGGCGTCGTGCATTTCTTCTAATGTGAACGCTGGAGATGCAAAAGGTTGTCTGACAAATGCATTTTCACCTGCCCGGGCCGCAAGCTCGGCGTCTTCGCCATGGCCCAGGCCATCAATCATCAAGACGCTGACCCAGCCTTCCTTGACCGCAATGGACCAGACATCGCCGCAGGCCGGGTCGTCATGCAGCGAATGCTGGCTGACGCCAAACCTGACGTCGCTGATCGATTGTCCTCTAGGGAAGAATCGCGCCAGAACCACCGAACCACGCGCGTCGGAATGGACATCGAAGACATCTGCCTGCCGGGAAATCGCACCCAGCCCGATTCCCTGGGTACCACGAGTGGAGAACCCATCCGTCAGGCAATCATGCACATCGAAGCCAGGGCCACGATCGATTGCAATCACCTCGATGCCCTTCAGGGTCGGCGAGCGGAAGGCGCGCAAGTGCAGTTCACCGCGTGTCGCGTGCTTGAGCAGATTGCTGGCCAGCTCGGTGGTCACCAGTGCTGCGCGACCGGCGTCCGCTTCGCAGAAATCCAGCGTCTCGGCAAGTTGCTGAACGGTGCGTCTGGCGTGTCCGACCTGGCTGCTGTCTTCAATCAACAAAACCTGCGTCAGGGTGCTGCGCAGGATCATATCCATCGGGTGATCATTACCCGAGTGCCCGCGCCGGGTGCGGTGTCCAGTTCAAACTCGTCCACCAGACGCTTGGCGCCGGTCAGACCCAGGCCCATGCCTTTGCCGGACGTCCAGCCATCGGTCATGGCCAGCTTGAGATCAGGGATGCCAGGGCCTTCGTCGCGGAACGTGATGCGCAAGCCGGTGCGCAGATTGTCGTCGAGGATTTGCCAATCCATATGTCCGCCTCCGCCGTACACCATGGTGTTGCGGGCGAGCTCACTGACCGCCGTGACCATTTTGGTCAGGTCGATCAGGCGCATCCCGCAATCCTGGGCGAGCTTGCGCGCCGTCTGGCGCGCCAGTACCACATCCTGTTCGATCAGCACGGGCTGGGAACCCTCGCTACGCACGATCATTGTGCGTGCGCCCGCTCATGCAGCAGCTTCATGCCCCGCTCCACATTCAGCGCAGTGCTGACGCCGGGCAAGGTCATACCCAGTTCGACCAACGTGATCGCCACGGCAGGCTGCATGCCCACCAGCACTGTTTCAGCGTCCATGATCCGCGACAGGCCGGAAATCGTGCCGATCATGCGCCCGACGAACGAGTCGACGATGTCCAGCGCCGAGATGTCGATGAGCACACCGCGCGCCGAGGTTTTATTGATGAGTTCGGAGAGGTCATCCTGCAGATTCAGGGCGAGCTGATCATGCATATCCACTTGAATCGTGACGAGCAGGTAAGCGCCCATCTGCAGAATCGGAATACGTTCCATGAGTCTACACCGCCTTGGTGACGGTCAAACCCAGACGGCGCAAAGCCAGCGCCAGGGCGTCGGCAAGATTGGCCTTGGTGACCACGCCTTGCAGATCCAGGCCAAGGTGTACGATGGTCTGCGCAATTTGTGGACGCACGCCGCTGATGATGCAGTCAGCGCCCATCAAGCGAATGGCGGTCACTGTTTTCAACAAGTGCTGGGCGACCAGGGTATCAACCGTTGGCACGCCGGTAATGTCGATGATGGCAATCTCGGAGCCGGTGTCGACAATGCGTTGCAGCAGCGATTCCATGACCACTTGGGTGCGTTGCGAGTCGAGGGTGCCGATCATCGGCAGTGCCAGCACGCCATCCCACAGTTTCACTACCGGCGTGGACAGTTCCAGCAACTCTTCCTGCTGGCGCTTGATCACGGCTTCCCGGGATTTCTGGAAAGTACGAATGGTGTGCATGCCCAACGCATCCAGCAGGTCGGAAATTTCCAGAACCTGTTCGGCGAGCAGCATCGGGCTGTCTTCGTACTCGCTTTGCAGCATCGCGAACAGCGGGCCCTTCAAGGAAAAGATGAAGCTGGCAGTCTGTTGCGAATCCTGGCCGCTGAGAGCGCGACTGTGGGACAGCTTTTCCAGGAACAGGCGAATTTCATCCCAGTCACTGCCACCCAGCGACTGATGGCTGCCCTTCTCTGCCACGGAAATAACCAGGCGCAGGAAGTCGCCGGCCTGCAACTTGAGTTCGTCTTCCTTGATGTTGCGCGTTGCGCCACTGGCTTCCAGGCTGGCAAGCCATTTGGACGTCAGCCCGGCCTGGGATTTTTTCAGTGCTTCCACGGTACGCTGCTGCAGTGCTGCCATGTTCTTGAACTCCTGGAACAGTGCGGTCTTCACAGCAGAGCTGGAAGAATAACCAAAGGGGGCTTTTTGATAAAAAACAGTTGTTGCGCGGAATTCTCTACACATTGCGGCGAATTGCAAGTGCGCGGCGAGGCTGCTCGTGGCATCCCAAAACACTTTTAAAGCAACTAACGCAGCAGCAAACACATTTTTATCAATTCGATTGGATAGATTACGCTAAATATCAGCATTCCGTTCAATTCCAATAATTAACATCCAGCGTTACTGCTGATCCACGTTAATTAACTCCGCCAAACTTTTCGACGATTTTTTCAATCACCGCTCGCACCCTGGCGGTGTGGCGCAAGTCTTCATGGGTCACCAGCCAGACATCGTAAGTCGTCAACCGGGAACGCTCGGGCCAGATGCGCGTAAGACCGTCCATTTCTCCCAGACAAACCGGTAGCTCGCCGATGCCGATCCCGGCCGCAACGGATTTACGCATCATCAAGCCCGAATTCACCGTGGCTACCAAGCGGCCATGGGTGATGGGCTCGGAGCACATGGTCGGTGGCTTCCCCGTCTCCAGATAAGGCTGATACATGATCAGATCATGCCCGGCAAATCCGGCTGGCGGTTGACCGCGACGCTCGGCGTAGCTCGCCGATGCGAACAATCCCACCGGCCAGCGGGCAATGCAGCGGGCGATCAGATCCGGATTCTCCGGCTTGATGTTGCGAATCGCGATGTCGGCTTCACGCTTGGACAGGCTGGCCACTTCAATCGAGGTGTCGAGCCGGACTTTGATGTCGGGATGAACCTGCTGCAGGCTGGCAATGGCCGGGATCACGAAGTCAACGGCCAGGGAATCGGTGCTGGTAATGCGTACGTCGCCGGTCAATCGCTCGTCGAGACCGAGAATCTGCCGTTGCAGCTCCAGCGCTGACTGCTCCATTTTTTGTGCGGCTTTCAGCGCGGCTTCCCCGGCCATGGTCAGCACATAGCCGTCGGAGGTACGCAGGAACAAGGTCGTGCCCAGGGCTTTTTCCAGCGCGCCGAGCCGACGCCCCACCGTGGCCTGATCCACGCCCAGCACCCGCGCAGCCCCACGCAACGTGGCCTTGCGACATATAGCCAGAAATACCCGGGTGTCATCCCAGTTCATACGCCTCCCTTACTGATGCACTTATGCATCCTAGTCATGAGAAATCACTGCAAGTCTGCATCAATAATCATCGTTACCATGGGCTCAGCCAAGCACTTTCGGTGCTTTCACCTGATTTGCGGGAATTCCATCATGCTCACGACCACTGACACCGCTTCACCCCGGCGTAATAACGTCTGGCTGCACATCCTCGCTGGCCTGAGCGCCAGCCTGGTCAGCATCGGCCTCGCGCGTTTCGCCTACACGCCGCTGATTCCGTCGCTGATCGGCGCACACTGGTTCTCCGCATCCGACGTGATTTACCTGAGCGCCGCGAACCTGATCGGTTATCTGATCGGCGCGCTCGCCGGACGCCCCATCGCCGCTCGCCTGTCCAACGGTCATAGCCTGCGGCTCATGATGCTGCTGGCGACCGCTTCGTTCTTCGCGTGTGCCTTTCCACTGTCGATCACCTGGTTCTTCAGCTGGCGCCTGTTGTCCGGTATCGCGGGCGGCGCAATCATGGTGCTGGTGGCGGCAACGGTGATTCCACACGTTCCGCCCGCACGTAAAGGCCTGGCCAGCGGTGCGATCTTCCTCGGTGTTGGCCTGGGCATTGCGGGCTCCGGGACGCTGGTGCCGTTCCTGTTGTCGCTGGGCCTTCGCGATGCGTGGATCGGCCTTGGGCTGGTGTCCTTGCTGTTGACCGCAGTCAGCTGGTTCGGCTGGCCTTCGGCGAGTGCCACTGCGGCGGTCAATGCGGCAGCCGTACAAGACGTTCAACCCGGCAAGCCAGCGCCGCTCGATCCGGCGGTTTATCTGCTGTTCGGTCAGTACGCCCTGATGGCCGTAGGCCTGGTACCGGCCATGGTGTTTCTGGTGGACTACGTGACCCGAGGCCAGGGCGCCAGCGCTCACATTGGCGCATTGATCTGGGTGATGTATGGCGTTGGCGCGATACTCGGGCCGGTCATTTATGGCTTCCTTGCCGATCACCTCGGTGCGCGGAATTCGATTCGCCTGGTATTGCTGGTTCAGGCGCTTGCGGTCGCCGGGTTGTGCATGACCCACTCGTATCCGCTGCTGGCGTTGCTCGCCGTGATCATTGGTTCCTTTCCGCCGGGTATTGTCCCGCTGGCCTTGGCCCGCATTCACGAACTGGTGCCGGGTCACGAACAGCAACAAGTCGCCTGGAGCCGCGCGACGGTATCGTTCGCCACCTTTCAGGCGCTGGCGGGCTACGGTTATTCGGTGGTCTTCAACGGTAATGGCGGGCATCACGTGATGTTGTTTGCCATCGCGGCCGGAGCCATCGCAGTCGCATTGGTCGCCGATCTGGGACTGGCGTTGATCAGTCGTAAACGCGTGGCGGTCGCGGCGTGATTAGCGCGTTCCTGTAGCAAACATCGGATCTGTGGGAGATTCTATGTTTGGGGGCAACCCACAGATGCCGAAGATGTGGTGTCTGCACCGACGCCTTCCCGGATAAATCCGGTCCCACGAGATGACCGCATGTCATTTGTGGGAGCTTGCTTGCGAAGGCGATGGAGCAGACTGCAAAACAGTGTCTGAATCAACCTCTTCGCGAGCAAGCTCGCTCCCACAAAAAAACGGCGCCGCCCCCGAAGGAGCGGCGCCGTCTGGTTTGCAGATTACTTGGCAGTCAGCGCCGAGTAGCTGTTCATCAGGTTGCGGTAGTTCGGGATGCGTGGCGACAGCAGGTTGGCCAGGCCTTCCATGTCGTTGCGCCAGTCGACTTGCAGCTCGCAGGCGACCGAGAACCAGTTGACCAGTTGAGCGCCAGCGGCGGTCATGCGTGCCCAGGAGGCTTGTTGCACGGTTTCATTGAACGTGCCGGAAGCGTCAGTCACGACGAACACTTCGAAGCCTTCAGCCAGCGCCGACAATGTCGGGAAGGTCACGCAGACGTCGGTCACAACGCCCGCGATGATCAGCTGCTTGCGGCCGGTGGCCTTTACTGCCTTGACGAAATCTTCGTTGTCCCAGGCATTGATCTGGCCTGGACGCGGGATGTACGGCGCGTCCGGGAACAGTTCCTTGAGTTCTGGAACCATCGGGCCGTTCGGACCGTTTTCGAAGCTGGTGGTCAGAATGGTCGGCAGTTTGAAGAACTTGGCGACGTCGGCGAGGGCCAGCACGTTGTTCTTGAACTCGTTGGGCTGGAAATCCTGAACCAGGGAAATCAGGCCCGTCTGGTGATCCACCAGTAGAACAACTGCGTCGTCTTTGTTGAGGCGCTTGTAGGGGGTGCTCATGGTTGACTCCTTTGAGATTTACGGTCGTCTGGGTAATCAGAATGCGAAACACGAACAGCCAAACGCGCCCCAGAAACCCTGGAAGTCGCTGACCGGTACGCTGGACATGCGAGCGCGTTCGTGGCTATGGGAATGCACGGTGCATGGGCCCGCGCACTGGTGAACCTGGGCCAGCATCGGCGAGTTCTGACGCCAGTGGCCGGGCACTTTGACCACCGGCGACCAGTCGGGCAGCACTGGCACGCTGGGCGGTGCGAGCTTTTCGAAATCGCCGCTGCCGTACACCACCTTGCCGTCCACTACGGTCAGCACCGACTCGATCCACTTGATGGATTCCTCGTCAACGCTGAAATAATCCGCAGACAAGGCCACCAGATCGGCCAGCTGACCGACCTTGATCATGCCCTTCTTGCCCTGCTCGGACGAAAACCAGGCGCTGCCGTGGGTGAAGAGTTCCAGCGCGATGTCACGAGACAGGCCTTCCGGATACAGCTCCAGCCCGCCAACGGTGCGACCGCTGACCATCCAGTACAGGGAAGTCCACGGGTTGTAGCTCGACACCCGAGTGGCGTCGGTGCCGGCACCGACTGGCACGCCTTCGGCCAGCATGCGTTTGATCGGCGGCGTGTATTCGGCGGCCTTGGCGCCGTAGCGCTCGACGAAATATTCGCCCTGGAACGCCATGCGGTCCTGAATCGCAATACCGCCACCCAAGGCCCGCACGCGTTCGATGTTTTTCGGGGTGATGGTTTCGCAGTGGTCAAAGAACCACGGCAGACCATTGAACGGAATGTCGCGATTGACCTTCTCGAATACGTCAAGCATGCGCGTGATGGATTCGTCGTAAGTGGCGTGCAGACGGAACGGCCAGCGATGTTCAACCAGATGGCGCACCACCGGCTCCAGGTCCTGTTCCATGCCGGCCGGCAAATCAGGCCGAGGTTCGAGGAAGTCCTCGAAGTCGGCGGCCGAGAAAGCCAGCATTTCCCCGGCGCCGTTGTGGCGCAGGAAATCGTCGCCCTGATGCAGCTGGACGGTGCTGGTCCAGTTCTTGAAGTCGGTGAGTTCTTCTTTCGGCTTCTGGGTGAACAGGTTGTAGGCGATGCGTACGGTCAGCTGCTTTTCTTTAGCGAGTTCTTCGATGACCGCGTAGTCATCCGGGTAGTTCTGGAAACCACCGCCCGCATCAATGGCGCTGGTCACGCCCAGGCGATTGAGCTCGCGCATGAACTGACGCGTCGAGTTGACCTGGTATTCCAGCGGCAGCTTCGGCCCTTTCGCCAGGGTCGAGTACAGGATCATCGCGTTAGGCTTGGCGACCAGCATGCCGGTCGGGTCGCCGTTGGAATCGCGCACGATCTCGCCGCCCGGCGGGTTCGGCGTATTGCGGGTGTAACCGGCGACCCGCAGCGCGGCACGGTTGAGCAAGGCGCGGTCATAAAGGTGCAGCACAAATACCGGTGTATCCGGCGCCGCCTGGTTGAGTTCTTCAAGGGTCGGCATGCGTTTTTCGGCGAACTGGAATTCGTTCCAGCCACCCACCACACGCACCCATTGCGGCGTCGGTGTGCGATCAGCCTGATCCTTGAGCATGCGCAGGGCATCGGCCAGGGACGGCACGCCTTCCCAGCGCAGTTCGAGGTTGTAGTTCAGCCCGCCACGGATCAGGTGCAAGTGCGAGTCGTTGAGGCCGGGGATCACCGTGCGTTTTTGCAGATCGATCACCTGCGTCGCGCTGCCGCGCAGCGCCATCACTTCAGCTTCGCTGCCCACGGCGACGAAACGGCCGCCGCTGATGGCCACCGCACTGGCCTTGGGTTTTTCGCGGTCGACTGTGTGGAATTGTCCGTTGTACAGAATCAGCTCGACGTTCATAGCGGTTCCTTCGACAGAGGATTGAGAAGCGCCGGCATAACCGGCAAAAGGCAAAGAGGGAAACAGTGCGGCTGCGGCACTGAGCAGCGTGCCCTTGGCGACGAAGCGGCGTCGCTCCAGATCGGTTTTGTCGTCACTCATGGCGTTACTCCACGGGTTTGTTTTCCGGAGCAGCATTCAGCCATGGCGCAAACAGGCGCGTTGCTGCGGGCATCAAGAGGTAGACCACCAGCAGGACGATGGTCACGGTGACCAATGCGGTGCTCACGACGTAGTTGGCGAGGAACGGACTCAAGATAAAAACCGGGTGCCACAACAGCGGAATCAGCAAGGTCAGCGGGCAGATCACCAGGAAGGTCACGCACGCCTGCTTCCAGCGTGGTGGCGGTGACTTGGACGTTTCCGTGGGAGGTGTGAACCAGAATTCGTTGTGCGGATTGACCTCGGTGTGATCGCCGTCGGCGAGCATCGGCTGGGCTTCTGCCACCAGCCGGCTGCGTTCGTCGGAATCCAGCCAGCTCTGCATGGCGTCGGTGGAGTGAAACCGCAGCACACAGGTAAACAGCTGCAGACCGTCAGCCTTGCTGCGGATTACATCCACGCCGAGGTGGCCCGGATAGCTGCCGGCAATCGACACGATCCGTCGCAGCCAGGCTTCATAGTCAGCCTCAAGCCCGGCCTTGATCCGGTGCTTGATGACCAGGGTGACCACTTCGTTGAACACGGGCTGACTGACCACAGCCGCCTCGGTCGTAAAGAGTGAAGGTGCATCAGACATAACGTACCGCTCCGCTAAAACGTGCGTTGAGTGCCAGCCGTCCCGGCCCGGCAATAAACACAGTAGTAAAGATGATCAGCAGCAGCCAACCGAACTGCCCTTCTTCCAGACTCCATTGCGGATGGACGACCAGCAGGGCCACCAGCAGCACGACGATGATGGGCAGGCACGACAGGCGCACGAACAGCCCGGCGGCGATGAAAATCGGGCACACCACTTCGGCGAAAATCGCCAGGATCAAGGTCAGGCTTGCGCCCATGTGAAAGGGATCTTCGATAAGCGACAGCTGCGCCTGGAAGTTGAACAGCTTGGGCAGCCCGTGAACGAGCAAGAGGAACGCGGCGGCGCTGATCCGCAGAAACAGCAGGCCGATATCCTGAGCGTTGTTTTCCAGTGTCGAATTATTCATGGCGCCACCAACAAATGGGGGAATGACCAGATCACGCTGTGCGTGTCCTGGCCAACTCTGAATTTGATAGTGCCCATGGAGGCGCGTTGAAAATTGAATGGTTGTGCTTTCTTCGACATTCGTTGCCAGCCAGCTTCGACCGCTAAGGCGCGACGTCCAGCGCCTGGGACATGAACTGGCTGATCCGCGCGCGCAGCCAGCGCTCGGCCGGATCGTTGTCGTGCACCCCGCTCCAGACCATCGACAATTCGGCTTCGTTGATCGGAAACGGTGGATCGTCAGCGCGCAAGGCGCAGCCTTCAACCAGCGCGCAGGCCGCGTAATCGGGAACCGTAGCGATCAGCTCGGTACCCGCCAGCAATGCCCGCAGCCCGTTGAATTGCGGGACCGCCAGCACCACCTTGCGCGCCCGCCCGACCTTGGCCAGATCCAGATCGATGTTGCCGCTCAAGTCACCCGAGAACGACACCATCGCATGGGGCCGTGCGCAATATTCGTCGAGGGTCAACGGCCCGGGCCGGGCATCGCCGCGCAGTACCTTGCAGCCGATGTCGCGGAGCTTCTTGCGCTTGGCGTTGGCTGGCAGGTCCGTGGTGTAGCTGACGCCCACCGAGATTTCCCCGGAAGCCAACAAGGCAGGCAACAACAGATAGTTGGCGCGTCGCACCACGACAACGATGCCCGGCGCCTCCTCACGCAGCTGCGTCAACAGCGGCGGCAGCAAGCCAAATTCGGCGTCATCGGACAGCCCGATACGAAACACCTCGGTACTGGTAGACGGGTCGAAATCCTTGGCCCGGCTGACGGCCCCGGAAATGGTGTCCAGTGCCGGCTGGATTTCCTTGAGGATATCCAGGGCGCGCGCGGTTGGTTCCATGCCCCGTCCATTGCGCAACAACAGCGGATCATCGAACAGATCCCGCAGCCGCGCCAATGCCGCGCTCACCGCCGGCTGGCCCATGAACAGTTTTTCCGCAACCCGGGTCAGGTTTCGCTCGAACATCAAGGCTTCAAAGATCACCAGCAAGTTGAGGTCGACGCGGCGCAGGTCGTTACGATTCATGAATTGGGTCCACAACGAAGAAAATGAAAAGGCAGCCGGGCTTATCTGCTGCTCAAGTAAGCACTGCAGGTGGGGGTTTGCCTTGTACGGGTGTGCTTTTGATTCAACACTGTTGGATTGTATTTGCAGCTACGCGCACCTTGAGCACCCGCAGACAATTTTGCGCACAGCCCGTCAATTCATGCCAGCCCGTTCCTGTCAGATTGAGCCGCGCTTGCCGGACATTCGGTTCAGCGTAGTCGCTTCACTCTTCTAAAGGGCATGAATATGTGCAACCGATTTACCCTGCTGACTTCCCTGGCGCTGCTGGCATCAGGTCAGGCTTTGTCTGTCCATGCCGAAGAGCAACATGGCTTCCTTGAGGATTCGACCCTCAATCTGCTATCGCGAAACTTCTTCCTGCACAACGATTACCGCACCGGGCATGAGCAGAAGAACTACAAGCAGGAGTGGGCTCAGGGCTTTATTGCCAATCTCAAATCCGGCTTTACCCAGGGCGAAATTGGCGTTGGTATTGATGCCCACGGCTTCTATGGCTTGAAGCTGGACAGCGGGCGCGGGCGCTCCGGTACCGGGTTGTTGCCACTGGACAGCCAGGGTCGAGCCGAGGACGACTATTCCAGCGCGGGTGCTGCGCTCAAGCTCAAGTATTCGCAGACCACTTTGAAATTCGGCGAAATGGAAGTCGAAACGCCGGTATTCGACACGGCCGACAAGCGCCTGCAACCGGAATACGCCACCGGGTTCTTCCTCGACAGCCAGGAGATTCAGGGCGTAAGACTGGTGGCCGGGCACTTCACGGCGTTCAAGAATCAGGATGCTTCGACTGCTCACGGCGACTTCGACGGTTACGGGGCAAGCACGCGCAACGCCAGCATCAGTCTGGCCGGGATTGAGCTGTCAGGAGATGGTCCACTGGGCGGTTCGCTGTATGCGTCGCAGCTCTCGGACACCTGGCAGCAGTATTACGGCAACCTGCACTTTACCCGGCAGCTGTCCGCAGACAGCTCGTTGCTGCTGGACAGCAACCTGTACCGAACGCTGGACACCGGCAACGCCGAGGCAGGCTCGATCAACAACACGGCGTACAGTGTGTCGGCCAAATATCGCCTTGGCAGCCAGGCGCTGACCCTCGGCTATCAGAAGATCGACGGCGACACGCCCTTCGATTTCGTCGGCGGCGATTCGATTTACCTCGCCAACTCGATCAAATATGCCGACTTCAATGGCGCGCACGAGCAGTCTTATCAGGTTCGCTATGACCTTAACTTCGCGACGCTGGGTGTTCCGGGCCTCAAATTCATGACCCGCTATGTGACCGGCCGACAGATTGACGGGACCAAGGCTCAGCAAAATGGCGCCTACAATCCGTTCGACTCCGACATTGATCGCTACGTGCCGATTCAGGGCAAGGGCGGACGCCACTGGGAACGCGATATCGACCTGAAATACGTGGTGCAATCAGGCCCGGCCAAAGACCTGTCACTGGACATTTCCCATGTGTCCCACCGAGGCAACACCGCTCAGGCGGGCGATGATATCGATCGGTTGTATCTGGTGGTTGAATACCCGCTGGATCTGCTCAAGTAATCAACCCGCTCGACGGCTGGCGAGCGGCAGTGACCGGCGCCAGCTGAACGGGGTCAGACCGATTACGCGGGTGAACACCCGGGTGAAATGCGATTGATCGGCAAAGCCACAATCCAGGCTGATCCGGGAAATGGTCAGCTGCGTTTCGGTGAGCAGGCTCTTGGCCTTGTCCAGACGCATCTGCAAGAACCAGTCGCGGGGCGAGACGCCGGTATTTTTCTTGAAGGCCCGGGAAAAATGACTGCGCGACAACGAGCACTCGCTGGCGATCTGCGCGATAGACAGGCCTCGATCCATATGGCTGGCCATCATTTCCTTGGCGCGCCGCTCCTGCCAGGGCGACAAGGCGATTTTTTCGCAGGGCGCTTTTTCGCTCTGAAGTGTCTCGCACGGCGCAGGCTTCTCGAAGTGCGTGGACAGATGCGAACACAGCACCAGCATGGCCCGATCCACCGAATCTTCAACCTCACCCTGCCGATTGCGCAGCGCCGGTAACAACGAGCAGATCAATTGATAAGCCAGCGGCTCGATGCCAGAGGAAGTCGGCTCAGCTGATTCAAGCAAGCTGATGCGCTGAGCGTCTGCCTCGTTGCGCGACCACGACTTGATCAGCTCATCGAGGGCAGACGACAGCCGTGCCAGGGTGTGCGGCGACGGGGTCAGGGCGGCGGCAGAGGATTCGGTCTGGCGCAAGGGCGATAGGCTGACTGCATTCATTACAGACTCTCCTGAGCAAAAGGGGTTGGTCAGGTTTCAAGTCTGGAGTTGGCAGTCCTTAAAGTCCTTCTCCGCACATTAATCGTTCTGAAGCAGGCTATGGCGCCAGCTTTTGGGGTGATCAGAGGCTATCCGGTTAAGAACATTTCAGGTTGGCGCCAAGGACTTGAGCGCACTGGCGGCCTAATGTTGGTCTGCTCATTTCGTTGTCGAACCTCAGGAGAAACCCATGCCCACGATCACCACCGCAGACGGCACGCAGCTTTATTACAAGGACTGGGGCACCGGCCAGCCGATTATCCTCAGCCATGGCTGGCCATTGAATGCCGACATGTGGGAGTACCAGATGAACTTCCTGGCCGCGAACGGCTTTCGGGTAATTGCCCACGACCGTCGCGGCTTCGGGCGTTCCAGCCAGCCATGGCAGGGTTATGACTACGATACCTTCGCTGATGATTTGCACGCGTTGATCACCACGCTGGATCTCACCGACGTCATGCTGGTGGGCTTTTCCATGGGCGGCGGCGAAGTAGCGCGCTACATCGGTCGCCACGGCACCAAGCGCATCGCCAAAGCAGTGCTGGTCAGCGCGGTCACTCCGCTGATGATTCGTCGTGAAGATCATCCTGAAGGCATGGACCCGGCGATCTTCGACGGCATCCGCGCCGGGCTGCTCAATGACCGCGCGGGTTTCCTTGATGCGTTCGGGCCGATCTTCACCGGTGCCGACCAGCCGGGTTCGTCGGTCGGCAAGCCAATGCTGGACTGGACCCAGTTCATGGCCCTGCAAGGTGGTTTCAAGGGCACCCTGGATTGCGTTGCAGCGTTCTCGGAAACCGATTTCCGTTCCGACCTGGCGCGCTTCGACGTGCCAACGCTGGTGATCCATGGTGATGGCGACGCCGTGGTCAACTTTGACGTGACCGGCAAAGCCGCAGCGGCACTGGTCAACGGCGCGGAGCTCAAAGTCTACCCAGGCGCGCCGCATGCGGTGTACTTCACCCACAAGGATCAGCTGAATCAGGATTTGCTGAACTTCGCCCGGGCTCGCTAAGCCCGCGACCTCGACCCGTCGCAGCGACGGGTCACAGGTCCAGGAAACGGACGACTGTGAGGGATGCACGTGAGTGACCACAATAACAACGACATCGCCAGTATTCGATTGCCGGACGGCCCTATGGCTCGGGCGGCTGTCGAACTGACAGGTGATGCGCATTCGACCCTGATGCTCAACCACTCGAAACGGGTATTCCTGTTCGCCACGCTGATCGGCGAGCAGCGCCAGGTCTCGTTCGATGAGGAGTTGCTTTACGTCGCCGCGCTGTTTCACCGCGCGGGCCTGACCGCACGCTATCGACGCTCGCAAAACCGCTTCGAAATCGATGGCGCCATTGCTGCACGGGAGTTTCTCAAAGGTTTCGGCTGTTCGAATGACGATGCACAGGAAGTCTGGGACGCCATCGCCCTGCACAGCACTCCAGGCATTCCGGAGCACAAATCCCACCTCGCCGCGCTGATCGCCGCCGGTGTGGATACCGATCTGTACGGCCGGCATCGCAGCGCGATAAGCCCCGTGGAACTGACGCACATTCTTCAGGCCTTCCCCCGCGAACCGGGTTTCAACACCAAGTTACTCAATGCCATGGCGGCGGGCCTCAAGCACCGTCCGCACACCGCGTTCGGCACCGTGAACGCCGATGTTCTCGAACGCCTCGATAGACAGTACAAGCGGGCCAATTTCTGCACCCTGCTGCTGGAAACGCGATGGCCGTTTGAATAGCCCTGAACGTTGAATTGGCCACGGCCCGTTGGAGCGAGGCTTGCCCGCGAAGGCGGCAGGTCAGTCGCCGCACGTGATGGCTGATAAATCGATTCGCGGGCAAGCCTCGCCAACGGATCTACGCAACGTTCGCGATAGGACATAAAGCCGATGCATTTGCGTCTACTGGAATGCCGTCTTCCCGGATAAATCCGGTCCCACAAAACCAGCGCGATCTAGTGGGACCGGCTTTAGCCGGGAAGGCGTCGGTTCAGACAATACATCTGCGGCGCCTGGCGGTTGCCCTCAGACATAGAATCTCCAACGGGGCCGGTATCTGTCCGGACGGGGAGCGGCGCTTGTGCGGACGAGGACCGGAGTTAGCCCGGACAACGCCCTACACCGGCAGGGTAAACACAAAAACCGTGCCCCTGCCGCGCCCGGTAAACGCATAAAGCCCGCCGTCATGGGACTCGATGATGGATTTGCAGATTGCCAGGCCCATGCCCATGCCTTTTTCCTTGGTCGTATAAAAGGCGTCAAACACGCGCTCCAGATCCGCCTCGTTGATGCCGACGCCATTGTCCTGGACGCTGACCACCACATAGTCACTGCCCACGGTATCGCAACTGATCGACAGCCGACGGGGGCCATCGTGGACTTCGCTCATGGCTTCCATCGCGTTCATGATCAAGTTGAGAATGACCTGTTGCAGCTGCACCGCATCACCTTGGATGCTGAGCTGCGGCCCGCTGCTCTGCCGGATCAGCAGCACCTGCCGGTGCTCGATTTCGCTGGCGGTCAGCTGCACGACCCGGCGGATCACTTCACCGATTTGCACCGGCTGGCGCGTGGACGGCGTCTGTCGGGCCAGCGATTGCAAGGCGCGCACGATGTCCGCCGCGCGCTTGCTGTCGTTAACGATATCTCCCAACCCCGCGAGGGCTTCGGCAACCACCGGCGGCTCACGCTTGAGCCAGCGCACGCTGGCGCTGGCATTGGTGATGATGGACGCCAGGGGCTGATTGATTTCATGGGCAATGGACGCTGCCAACTCGCCCATGATCGTCGCCTGGGAGACCGTGGCCAGTTCCGCTCGCGCGTGGCGCAGCGCCGCTTCGGTGGTGCGCCGTTCAGTAATATCGCTGGCGACACCGACAAAGACGTCTTGATCGTCACTGTCAGGCTCGCCCAGTAGTTCCAGGTGGCGGATGCTGCCGTCCGGCATCACCAGTCGAAACTCATACTGGAAAGCGCTGCCGGTACGCACGGCGCGGCTCAGCATTGCAGAAAACGCATTCAGATCCTCGGGATGGATGACGCGTTCCAGCTCGTGTAATGACGGTGGCGTCGCCGCAACCGGCAGCCCCCAGACCGCAAACAACTGATCGGACCAGACTGACTCATCCCTGCCCGCGTGCCAGCGGAAACTCCCGGAATGACCAATGCGCTGGCCCAGCGCCAGGGAAGCCTGACTGGTGCGCAAGGCCGACTCGATGACCTTTCGCCGAGTGTTTTCTTCGACCAGCTCAGCGTACAGCCGGGCGGTTTCCAGAGAGATCGCCGCCTGCCCGGCCAGCAGCTCCAGCACCGTGGTGCGATTGGAGGTGAACACCCCCGGCGCAAGGTTGTTTTCCAGATACAGCACGCCGATAACCTGGGCCTGTTTGACCAGCGGCAGGCATAACACCGAGCGCACCTGACGCTGTTGAAAATAGGGATCATCGACAAAGTCGCTGGCTTGCATGGCATCGTCCAGAACCACTGATTGCCGGGTACGCATGACGGTGTACAGCAGGGATAAGGGCAAATGCTGCGCCGACGGCACTGACACCGTCAGATCAATCTCGATGCCATTGTCCTGTGCCCGACTTCGAGCAGAAATCAGCGGCTGGTCCTGTTTGACCAGCAGCAACAGCGCCTGCTGTGCGCCGGCATGAATGATCGTGTTAGTCAGCAACGTACCAATCAGCCGATCCAGAACAATTTCCTCGGACAAGGCTTGCGACGCTTTCATGACCGAGACCAGATCCAGCGTGTCTTGCCCGCCGGAAATGCTGATCGAAGGACGGGACAACGAAGCCTGCTCGCGCAGAAAACCGGCACGGGCTTCCAGGTTGGCAACCTTGCCATGCGCGCCCCAGCGCTGATAGCAATCCCGAGCACTGCGCATATGGCTGCGCGCCGACGAGAACAACCCTCGGGTGTGATGGAATTCCGCAGCGAGTTCATGGGCCAACGCCTGAACATGCACGAACCCGGCGTTGGCGGCTGCGGTGATCGACAACTCATACAAGTCCAGCGCCTTGAGCGCGTCCCCGGCGACTCGGGCCATTTCCGCTTCGACCAATAATACCTTGTCGCGAAATACCTGAGGATTGAGGGCCGCCCACTGCTTGAGCTTGTCCCGATGAGGCGCCATGGCCGCCAGAATCCCGGCTGTATCCAGGGAACGGTCACGCCCGCCGGCAAGGTTCAGGGCGCTGAAAAAATGCAATTCGAGCAGGTGCACATGCGCCGGTGTCGACCAGGCCAGTGCTTCGGCTTTTTCCAGGCACTGGGTTGCGCCGGAGAAATCGCGGTACAGATAGTTGGAAATACCCTCGAACAGCCACCACCAGAACGCTACCGGCGTCATGGCGCTGTCACGGCCAGCGCAATCCTGAGTCGCGCTGGACGCCAACCCCGCCACCGGCCCCACGCGTAACGCCGCGACGAATCGCGCCTGAGTCTGCAACGCGGCTTCAACGTCGCGAAACCGCGCGCGCCGGGCGAACTCAAGACCGTTGTCGACTTCCTCCTGCACGCGCTCCAGGTATTCACCCATGACCAGCAGGTCGGAGACGATGTGGTTGCAGGCATAGCAACTCATGCTCAGATTGCCCGCGGTGTGACTGCTGGCAAAGGCCGCGCGCGCGTAACCCAGGCAATGGCTCAGCGGCTGAGTCCAGACGCTGACCTGGTCAAGCGCGACCAGCACCATGCTTTCGGCACCGTCATAGCTGTGACGCTTGACCAACGCGTGAGCCAGTTGAGCATACTGCGCCCCTTCCTGATAAAGCCCTTGTTGCTGGGCAAGCACCACGCCAAACCAGGCGAATCCCGAGGCGGACGCTGCACAGATTCCGTATTCAAGGGACAGCTGCGCCATCTCGCAGGCCACGACAAACAGCACATCCTGATCGGTGAAAGATGCCGGAGCAATCATGCTGGCTAGCATGCCCAAGGCGGCCTCGAATGACGCGTCGTGCATCAGCGGCAGATCGATCAGCGATTGGATTGGCCGGTTTCCCAAGGTTTGCAACAGGCATTGATAACGCTGCTCGACTTCCTCGCGCTCGATCTGCGGGGCAATCTGGATGCCGAACATCCGCAGCCCTTCCAGCGCCGTGGCGATGGCTTCGCGGTAGCTGGATGTGAGGACCTGCAACTCGACCTTGAGCATGTAAATAGCGGCGCGCTGCACCACCGGATCGATATGCTCCAGCAGCTCGGCGAGAACGCGACTCGCCGGTTCGAACTGCGCATTGAGAATCAGGCACTGCGCCTGAAGCAAGCCAGCGTCAAAACTGATCGCAGCATACGTTTGCCAGCGCTGCTGCCGGGTCAACGACCTGACCGTTGCCAGGTAAGCCAGCGCAGACTGAATCGCCGCAGCTTTCATTGCCTGCCGCGCAGCGCGCAGCAACAGCTCACAGAACAGCTGGACCTCGGCGGTGTTCGGCTCGGTGAGCCGCACCCGCTGCAAGTGCGAGGCAATTTCGAAAACCTGGTCGGGGCGCCCTTCCCCATCCAGGTCCGCCAGTAGAATCCGGGCGATGCGCGCATGTTCGGCGGGCCGCACCGCAGGCGGCGTCAGGCAGTACGCTGATTCCTGGACACGATCGTGATAAAAGGCAAAGCCGTGGCGGCTCTCGGTCAGCAGCCCGGCTTGCACAGCGGGCGCCAGGTGGCGGCGCACAGACTTTTCTACGGTGCTGCTGATCCGCGCCAGCGTCTGGATGTCGACGGAAGAACCGGTACATGCCATCTGCCCGAGCAACGTACGAGTCTGGGACGGCAAGCGAGCCATTCGCGCCACCATCAGATCAATCACGTTATCGGCGCAACGATGGCTGTCGATTGCTTCCAGATTCCAGGTCCAGCCCGCTTTGGCGCGGTCCCTGACAATCAGCTGTTCATCGAACAGACTGCGTAATAACTGGCCGATAAAGAACGGATTACCGCTGGTTTTTGCATGGATCATCCGGGCCAGCAGCATGCTTTCTGCGGGTTCACAATCCAGCGCGTGCCCGACCCACTGGCAAACATCGTCAAGGCACAGGGTCGATACTTTGATCTCGGTCAAGCGCGTCGGACTCTCGCGCAGCGCCGCCTGGAAGGCCGAGAACATCGGCATTTGCCGGATTTCGAAGTTCCGATAGGCGCCAATCAGCAGAATGCTTCGATAGTGACCGGCGCTGAACGAAGCGATAAATGCCAACGTCGCATCGTCCAGCCATTGCAGGTCATCGAAAAACAGGATCAGCGGGCGTTGCGGGCTGGCGAAGCTGTTCAGGAAGCGATGCAGGACCAGGTTGAACAGGTTCTGGGTTTCATTGGCGGGAAGATCGGCCAGGGGCGCCTGTGGTCCGAGGATCAATTCGATTTCCGGGACAAGATTGGCGATCAACCGGCCATGACCGCCGAGCGCAGCCAATAATTGCTCACGCCAGCGTTCGAGCTCGTCGGCGCTCTCACCGACGACCCGCATGATCAGTGAACGCAGCGCCTGGGCCAGCGAAGCATAGGGCGCATTGAACTGCGCCTGGTCGAATTTGCCTGAGGCAAACAGCACCCGATTCAGCGCCAGATCCTGCTGGAGCTGGCGAACCAGCGTGGTCTTCCCGGTGCCTGAAGAGCCCGAGAGCAGCACCATTTCACAGCCGCTGGTATGGCTCACCCTTGAAAATGCGGCATGCAGCGCCTGCAGCTCTTCGCAACGGGCAATCATCACCTTGCGCTCGCTGCCCTGGAGCAAATCACGCTGCAAGGCCGGTTCGAATGCGGCGATGTGCTGAAACTCGCTCCATTGCGCCAGGCATTCGCGCAAATCCATTTCCAGCCTGAAGGCATTTTGATAACGGTCGGCGGGGTTCTTGGCGATCAGTTTGAGAATCAACTGCGCCAACGGCATGGGGATGGAGTCGCGAAATTGTCGCGGCGACGGCGGCTGCCTGGCGACGTGGCAGTACACCCACTCCACCGCGTCGCTGGCTTCAAACGGCAACTGGCCGGTCAGCCATTCATAGAAAGTCATGCCCAGGGAATACAGATCGCTGCGCTCATCAGCCTGACGATCCACGCGCCGCGCCTGTTCCGGCGACATATACGCCAGCGTGCCGCAGATCGAGTCCGAGACGCTGTGCGGGCCGCCGGGCTGGCGCTCGACCGTCACGCCAAATCCGGTCAGGCGCACGAAACCGTCGTCACCCTGAATGAAATTGCTCGGTTTGATATCGCGATGCAGCAGACCGTTGCCGTGGGCCTGACTCAGGGCGTGTGCGGCGCCAATGGCCAGGCGCAGGAACAGGCTGATCGACAGGCTGCCATCCGCCACTTCGTGCAGGGATTTGCCACCGGGATCGTTGGCGACCAACAGCGGGCCGTCCGGCGTATGCAGTACCGCCAGCGGCATCAAGGCCCAACCGGGATCAAGTCGCGGTGCGATTGAAAATTCGTGCTCGATGCGACGGAAGCCACTTTCGACCAGTCGGGCCGAGCAGCGCGCAATCAGCCAGGTAGGTGAACAGCCAGGCACATGCACCCGGTAATGATCGATCTCGCCGTCGGCATACAGCAGTTCCCAGGAAAGCAGCGCCAGCCATTGCAGGCTGAAGCCTTCCGGCTGCTGGTCAGGGAGGCCCCGCAAACTCAACGTCGGCTCTGCACTGATGCCATTCATAACGGGTCCTTACCTGCTTAAACTGCCTTCTCAAGTGCCTGCTTTATCGATTCAAGCAACGCTTCCTCGGAAAACGGCTTGTGCAGGAATCCCAGGGCGCCCGCCTCGCGCGTGCGCCGCACGGTGACTTCATCGTCGTGTGCGGACATGCAGCAAACGCCCACTGTCTTGCGCGCAGCTTTCAATCGCTCAAGCACTTCCAATCCTTGCATGCCTTTCATCTTTAAATCGAGCAATACACAGTGAGCTTCGTCGCTCGCGGATGAAGCCAGGAACTCTTCCCCCGAAGCAAAGCCCACAGTGCGATAACCCAACGACTTGAGAAGATTGCCAAGGCCATTTCGCACGGAAGCGTCGTCATCAACAACGCAGATGAGGATCATAGGCTGAACTTCATGACAGGAAAAGTAATTAGAGGAGAATACGCCCATGATTCAAAGATGGGGATTGTCTCTATGTATAATTGTGCTGTTTTAATCAATTCACGGGAGCTACTTGTTCCCACATCTTGACCAGCTCAATCAAAGTTCGCGCATTCATTTTTGTCATTATGTGCCGCTTATGCACTTTGGCGGTTATTTCGCTGGTACCCAACTCGTGAGCGATCTGTTTGTTCATCTTGCCGGTCACCAGTTGCGCCATCACCTCTCGCTCGCGAGGCGTCAGGGTTTCGAAACGGCGCCGGATGCTCTCGACATGAACCCGCTCGATCAGCCCGCGCTCATCGTGTTCGAGCGCCTGGCGGACCACATCGAGCAACTGATCCGGCTCGAAGGGCTTGGTCAGAAATTCGTGGGCACCGGCCTTGATGGCTTTGACCGACATCGGAATGGTGCCGAACCCGGTCATGAAAATGATGGGGAAACGATGCCCGCGCCGCAGCAACTCCTCCTGCACGTCAAAACCGCTGGCAGCGGCAATATTGACGTCCAGCAACAGACAAGTGGGTTGTTCGGCGAAGGCCTGTTCCAGAAACTCGTGAGCCGTCGCAAAGCACTGGGCGCTGAGGTCGGCGGAGCTCAAGAGTCGAGTCAGCGAAGAGCGAATCGAGCTCTCATCGTCGACCACATAAACCATGGATGTCGCTGGCATAAACAGTAATCCGGAGCTTGGTGCTACTGGCTCGTCGCCAGGATGCGTTGATGGTTACGGTGAAAGTGATCCAGTTCCTGCTCCACATGGGCGGCGCGCAAAGTGCTCAGCGAAGCCTGCGGTACGCTGATCGTCAGCAGTTCGACGCACTGCCCTGATGAACGCGTCGATGTTGCCGTGGCCGGTGCCCGTTTGAGCCTTCGCACGATACAGATCCGGGTCGCGCTCAGCAGGCGGTAAAACTTGAACGGACCCTCGGTCAGCACAACCAGCAGGGATTTGAGCGCCAGGCCGACAATCGCGTCCATGACCTGCGCTCTGGAAATATCCAGGGACTGCGCCACCTCGCAAGCCTGATCCAGGGTAAACCGCCCGTCAAGCAACGTGATCCGCCCCAGCACCCGACGTTCGTCGTGGGTGAGCAGGCGGTAGCTCCATTCCACCGATGCCTGCAGGGTCTGATGCCGCTCCGGCGCGCTGCGTAACCCTCCGGCCAAAAGGTGCAGATCGTCCCGCAGGCTGGCGAGAAGCTCATAGAGCCCCAAGGCCGACGCCCGGGCAGCGGCCATTTCCAGCGCCAAGGGGACGCCGTCGAGAATGCGACAGACCTGCGCAACCAGCTCGACGCTCTGGTCGTCGAGACTTTCGCTGTCATCGCTTGGAAAGCAGGAATCCAGTGCGCGCAATCGGGTCAGAAACAACTGTGCGGCACTGCTGCGCAGGATCTGCGCTCTACCGGCGCCCGGCTCCGGTACGTCGAGGGGCACGACACTCATGCTGCGCTCGCCATTGATACGCAAGGCTTCACGGCTGGTGGCAAGGATTTTCAAGCGCGGGCAACGCTGGGCAAGATGCCCGCACAAGGTCGCCACGGCTTCGATCAAATGCTCGCAGTTGTCGAGGACCAGCAAAGGCTCTGCCTCATTGAGGCGGCAGACCACCGCATCGAGCAACGACTGCCCCTGACCGCCGTCGACATCCAGCGCACAGGCCAATGCGTCAATAACCCGCTCGGAACAGTTCAGTTGCCCCAGCGCGACAAAACACACCGGCGCCGATTGCGTCCGGGACAACCGATGAGCAACGGCCACTGCCAGCGATGTCTTGCCGATGCCTCCCGAGCCAGTCAGGGTCAGCAACGAAGCGTTTTCCAGGGCCTGACATGCATCGCCCAGAGCCACTGCCCGCCCGATCAGCGCGACATCATGGGGCAAATCACTCTTGCACAGCATCGGACAGCCAAACGGGCTGGACAGGACACTTTCGCCAACGCCCGCAGCGGCCAGAGCATTCTGCGCCACATCTTCGTCGCCGCAGATCAGCATGTAGCCGCGACCCGGAATGGTGCGAATCAGATCGCGGTCGGTTCCCAGCGCCTTGCGCAGGGCGGAGATGTGCACCTGCAGATTGTTTTCTTCGACAACGGTTTCGGGCCAGACTTTTTGCAGAATCTCGTCCTTGGTCACCAGACGACCAGGACGATTGATCAACAGTTCCAGGATATCGAACGCCCGCGCACCAATGCGCAGCGGTGTGCCACACTTGAATACTTCTCTAAGTTCCAGCGATACATGGGCTTGACCGAGACTAATCATTTTATTCACGCTGTCCTTAGGGGGGCGGTGATTTTCTGCCGCAATACCGGCAGTGCCCTGGGGATCGATCGCTATCAAATGGCATTCATCACTGACGGTAAACCCTATATAACCCGGTAAATCCAACGCCCGATATTATCTATTGGGATAATCCAGGCAAATACCCGGATATCGCGAAGTTTAGGTGCGCACAATAATACAATTAAATTAAGGTTTAACTTAAAGTACTAGCCAGGCGCCACAAACGCTTTTTTATATCTGCCAGCAGGGACGAACCAACCGTTGTGCCGCCCGGAATGCGCTTCAAGCAACACTCTGTTGCGCCGACGACGGATTCTCCAGCCCGATGCGTTCGCCTAAGGTGCGTGCCATATCGGTTCCATGCAGAACCGCCCCGATCACTGACATGAGCCCACGTCTATGACCCAATCGAGCGTTACACCGCTGCATGCCTCGCAGCACACCCTGACCCGCGGCCTCGTGCTGTTGTTCGCATTTTGCTGCGGGGCCATCGTTGCCAATATTTATTACGCGCAACCCATCGTCGAGCTCATTGCGCCAGACGTCGGTTTATCGGCCCACAGCGCCAGCCTGATCGTCTCCCTGACCCAGATCGGTTACGCCCTGGGACTGCTGTTTCTGGTACCGCTGGCCGACCTGCTGGAAAACCGCAAGCTGATGATCGGCACCGCCGTCATCGCTACCGGAAGTCTGTTCGCCGCCAGCATGAGCCAGCACCCCAACGGCTTCCTGATGATTTCGTTGCTGATCGGCTTCAGCTCGGTGTCGGTGCAGATGCTGATCCCGCTGGCTGCGCATCTGGCCCCGGAAGAGACCCGTGGCCAGGTCGTCGGCAATATCATGGGCGGCCTGTTACTCGGCATTCTGCTGGCGCGCCCGGTTTCCAGCCTGATCGCCGACCACTTTGGCTGGCGTGCGGTATTCATCAGCGCTTCGGTGGTCATGCTGGCGATCATCGTGCTTCTGGCGATGACCATCCCTAAGCGTGCGCCCGATCACAAGGCGAGCTACGGCCAACTGCTGGGTTCATTGATCACTCTGCTGCGCAGGCATTCGGTGCTGCGTCAGCGCTCGCTATATCAAGGCCTGCTGTTTGCCGCGTTCAGTCTGTTCTGGACCGCCGCGCCTATCGAACTTTCGCGCCACTTCGGCCTGTCGCAAACCCAGATCGCCCTGTTTGCGCTGGTCGGCGCCATCGGTGCCATCGCCGCGCCAATTGCCGGTCGACTGGCCGATGCCGGGCATACCCGGCGCGCGTCACTGTTGGCTTTGATACTGGCGCCGGTCGCATTCATGATTGGCCTGACGCTACCCGGCTACACCGTCATTGGCCTGGCGCTGACTGGCGTGCTGCTGGATTTCGCGGTGCAGCTGAATATGGTGCTCGGCCAGCGCGCCGTCTACGCGCTGGACCCCGCCAGCCGTGGCCGCTTGAACGCGCTGTACATGACCAGCATTTTTATCGGCGGCGCCGTGGGCTCGGCGGTGGCGAGCAATCTTTATGAACAAGCCGGCTGGCACGGCGTGGTGTTGCTGGGTGCTGGCTTGCCGCTGATTGCCCTGATAGCGTTTTTGTTGGCCGGGCGCGGCGAAAAAGTCGTGGCCTGAAGCTGAGCCTCAATCTTTAATTCAACACAATAATCGACCCGCGCTGCTGTGTACGCCAGACGCTGGGGCTGACCCCCACCAATCGGGTGAACACCCGGGTCAGATGCGGCTGATCGGAAAAGCCGCATTGTCCGGCGATTTTTACCAACGCCTGGGTCGGTTGCGCCAGGAGCAGTTCCTTGGCCTTCTCGACCCGCATTTGCAGCAACCAGGTGTGCGGGGCAACACCGGTAGCTTGCTTGAACGCCCGGGAAAAGTGACTGCGGGACAATGAGCATTCCTGGGCAATATGCTCCACGGACAAGTCATTGCCCAGGTTGCCGGCAATCATTTCCTTGGCCAGTCGCTCCTGACGCGGCGTCAGCGTGGTGGTGAATTTGCCAGCAGTCGAGGCAATCCGTCCGTAGTGCTGAATCGAATGCGCGCACATCGCCAACAGAATGTGATCAATGAACAATTGATTGGCCATTGCCGGACGTTGCAACGCTGGCAACATGGCTTGAGCCAGGTGGTACAACACCGGGTCCTGAGCGCCCTGCTCGTATCGGAACCCGTCGATCTTTCGCCCTCGGTTCTCCGCCTGATACTCGTCCAGGGTTTGTCGGGGAATATTGAAGCGCAGATTGTCATACGACGCGCGATGCTGGCAGCGCAGCTCATCACCCATGAACGGCAGGGACACACTGCCCTGTCGATACCCGCCGGAATAACTCAAACGTCGCCCGCGCCACAACCGGTGTTCGGCGAAGTCCTCCAGCTGAACGATGATCGAAAAGGCATCGGCGCAAGGGATATCAATGACTTTGTCAGGATCGGGACATGCGTGGGCCACCCGCGTGGCGGTGAATTTTTCGCTATTCAGGTGAGCAATCGCAGGGGCGTCCACAACGTATCCATCTATCCATCAGGTAATCGCAGCCGGTACTGTATAACCAAATCAGCGAGGCCGCGAGCCACCGGATAAACCTCTACTGGATCAACGGCACGTGCGCCGCGCGCTGGTAAGGGCCGTATTCAATTGGCACCCATTGGAAATGCTTGTCGACGGCGGCAATGTGGCCAATGCCTGGAAATGGCAGATGCGCCGCTGCTACCCAGATGCCCTTGGCCGCTGCCGAGCTGAACACCTGCTCGCGACTGGCCCTGGCTTGCCGGGCATTGACGTCAAAGCCGATGGTCACTTCTGGATGGTCGAACTGCACGGCCAGGTTATGCACCAGATCGCCCATGAACAGGATGCTTTGCCCTGCGGAGCTGAACAGATACGTGGTGCTGCCGGGTGTGTGCCCCGCTTCAAGTGCGGTTTGGACTTCAGGCACCGGCGACTCGCCTGGCTTAAAGGCCTTGAAGCGGCCCGCCGCTATGTAGGGCGCCGTGGATTCCTGCGCGATCTTGAAGAACTCCCGGGCTTTTTCCGGAACGCGATCCATGGCATTCGGATCAAGCCAGTAATCCGCCTCGGGTTTGGCCGCATAGACCGTCGCGTTGGCAAAGATCGGCTTTTTCTGGGCATCGACCAGACCGCACACATGATCCAGATGCAGGTGGGTCAGCAGAATCGTGTCTACCTGCGCCGGTTCATACCCCGCCGCCTTGATGTTCGCCGACAGGAAACCCGCCGTTTGACCGATGCACGCGCCTGCGCCGGTATCGACCAGGATCAGGTGGTTGCCGGTATTGATCAGGAACGCATTGAATGCAGTCTGCACGCCGGGGGTATCAATGGAGCGGCGCGCCAGCAGAGCGCGAATCTGCTCTGGACTCAGGCCCTTGAGCAAATCCGGCGACAAATCGTTGTAGCCGTCAAACAGCGCCGTCACTTCGTAATCGCCCACTGCAAGACGCTGGTAACCCGGCACCTGGGTCTTCTGTTGCGCTGGCGGCTGGGCAAGTGCCAGTCCTGAGGTCAGAGCAAGAGCTAAAGCTAGCCCCCGCAGGATTGGTGAAGTGGACTGACGCATGAGTTGCCTCGCAAAACATAATTGGACCGAGATGGGTCCGCAGGATGCGAGGAACGCGATAGCGCTGGATTGAACGCTTGTGCTGGCTTTTTTGTTCCAGCGCATAGCGACAAACATAATCCTGGATCACGCCCACGGGTTGAACACGGTCATCCTGTGGGACCGGATTTATCCGGGAAGGCGTCGGTGCAGTCAGCGAGATGGTCAGAACCTGCCCCGGCCCCTTCGCGAACAAGTTCGCTCCCACAATTCATCACTCAGCGACTCAACGCCGGGCATTCAGTCAACGCTTCCTTCAAAAACTCGATCAGCACCTGCACCGGCCGGGCGCCCTGGCGATGCTGTGGGTACACCGCTGACAAGGCCAGCGGCGGCGTGCGGAACGTATCCAGAACCCGGACCAGCCGCCCGTCCTCCAGCGCCGTTTCGACAATGAACAACGGCAGGTAGGTGATGCCCAGTCCGCCAATCGCGGCATCGCGCAACAGCTCGCCGTTGTTGGCGCGCATCCGCCCGCACAGACTCACGGCCACAGGCTTGCCCTGACGTTCGAACCGCCATTGCACCTGACGGCTATGGCCATAGGGCAGGCAGTCATGGTCCTTCAGTGCTTCAGGTTCGGTCGGTTCGCCGCGCCGTTCCAGATAGTCCGGGCTGCAGCAATACACCCGCTCGATGTGCGCGATATGCCGACCGATCAGGGTGGAATCCTCCAGCACGCCGATGCGCAGCGCCAGGTCATAGCCTTCGCCCAGTAAGTCTACGGAGCGGTCGCTGAGGTCCACTTCCACGGAAACCTGCGGGTAACGCTGAAGAAAAACCGGCAGCAAGCGGCCCAGATGTTCAATGGCAAAGGACAAGGGTGCGGTCAGGCGAATGGTGCCGCGTGGCTGGTTGTTCTGCCCGGCGATACTTTGCTCGGCCTGCTCCACATCGGCCAGCAGCCGCAACGCCGATTCGTAGTACGCCTGCCCCAAAGGGGTGACGTCCAGCCGCCGCGTGGAGCGATTGAGCAGGCGCACGCCCAAGCGTTCTTCAAGTTGCATCAGGCGCCGACTGACGAACTGTTTGGACAGCCCCAATTGATCGGCAGCCGCCGTGAAACTCCCGGATTCCATTACCTGGGTAAAGATCCGCATGTCTTCGAATGGATTCATTGTCGCTCACCGGTTGACAGTCAAACGCTTTCTACCAGCTTTATCACATTCCTGCACAGCCTTAATCTGGCCATCACGGTCATCTCTCGCACCAAGGAACTCGCCCATGCTCGCCTTCATGCAAACGTACCCGCTGGCGTGCAGCGTTTTTCTGATCCTCATCGATCTGGCGAGCTGGCACGCCGTGCCTTATCAGCACCGCTTGCCGAAAGTCGCGGCGCGTCTGGGGTTATTCCTGTTGTACAGCGTGGTGATCATCAGCGCCGGACTGAGCCCCCTGGACACTGCGCCGTGGGAAGACGACAGCGCCCGGCATCTGGCGGCGACTGCGCTGGAGATCATCTGGTGGATTTTCGCCTCGCGAACCCTGACCGAAGTACTCGGCCTGTTGCTGATGCAGCGCATCGGGCACAGCGGGCGTTTGTTGCAGGAAGTAATCGGTGCGGTGATTTTCCTGATCGGCATCGTTGCCGCCGCAGGCTACGTGCTGCAACTCCCCGTCAAAGGCCTGCTCGCCACTTCCGGCGCCATGGCGATCATCGTCGGTCTCGCCTTGCAAAGCACCTTGAGCGATGTGTTTTCCGGCATCGTCCTCAACACCACCAAACCCTATCAGGTAGACGACTCGATCAGCATCGACGGTGTCGAAGGCAAAGTCGTCGACATCGACTGGCGCGCCACGCATCTGCTGACCGGCACCGGCAGCACCGCAGTGATCCCCAATTCGGTGGCGGCCAAGGCCAAGATCGTCAACCTCAGCCGTCCCAAGGACATGTTCGGCGTCTCAATCAACATCATGGTCTCGCCGCATATTCGCCCCCGTCGCGTGCTGGACGCGCTGGACCGCGCCTTGCAGGGCAGCAGCGCCCTGTTGCCCTTCCCCAAGGCTCGCGCCACGGTCAAGGAAGCCAGCCCGACCACCATCGAATACACCCTCACCGGCTACATCAAGAACCTGGATAAAAAGGCCGATGTGCGCAACCTGCTGTTCGACCTGGCCTATCGTCATCTGGAAGCGGCGGGCATCGCCTGGCAATCGGAGGTGACGGCTGAACCGGCATCCCGGGCGCGCACGCTGCTGGATGAAGTCAAGGTTTTGCGCGCGCTGAACAGCGAAGAGAAAAACCATCTGGCGCAGAACATGTCGTCACGGGAGTACGCCGCTGGACAGGTGATTCTGGAAGAAAATGAAGTGACTGACAGCCTGTTGGTGATCGCCACCGGCGTGGTCTCGGCGACGGTGTCCGATGGCAGCAATTACATCGAGGCCGGCCGCATGGGACCCAGCGAAGTAATGGGCGAGCAAGGCGTGCTCAACGATACCCCGTCCGAAGCACGCTTTACCGCCCTCACTTCCTGCGTGGTCTACCGCATCGACAAAGCAGTGGCTCGGGAAACCATGGAGCAGGAAGGGCAAATCAGGAATGCCTTGAAAAAGCTCCAGGCGGTTCGGCAACACAGCAGCCAGTCGCTGCTGACGGAAAAACCGGCGGCGATCAAAAAAGGCAGTTTCCTCGGCTGGTTGCAGAAGCGTTGATCAATTGACCGGGGCCTGGAACACCGCACGCAAGCCTCCTGCCGGCAGGTTTTCCAGACGGATCTTCCCGCCCAGACGTTGGGCAATGGTTTGCACGATGGTCAGCCCCAGACCAACGCCCTGATCGTTACCCCGACTGTAGAAACGCTCGAACAAACGCTCACGTTCCGCTTCATCGATGCCGGGACCTTGATCCTCGACGCTGAGCGAAAACGTCTGGTCATCGAACACCAATCCAATCCTGACCTGGCCGCCCTCGGGTGAAAAGTTCACCGCGTTGGCCACCAGGTTATGCAGCGCGATGTTGATCAGTCCTGGATCGGTCTGGACGAAATGTGACGCTTCACTGGGGTCGAATGACAACTCCAGTCCTCGACTCAGCACCCAGTGAGTCAATTGCACCAGGCTCTCGCGCACTGTCTCCACCAGATCGATGGACGCCATGGGCGCAGCGCTGGCCTGCGGTTCCAGACGCGCAATGGTCAACAGTTGATTGACCAGTCGAGTGGTGCGATCCACACCAATGATCAAATAACCCAGGGATTCTTGACGCTGCTCCTCGTTGCGCGCTTCCAGAACGTTTTGCGCATGGACCCGGAGCACCGCCAGCGGGGTGCGCATTTCGTGGGCGGCGTCGGCGATAAAACGGCGTTCACGGTGCAAGACGTCCTGGATCTGGCCGAGCAAACGGTTCAATGCTGCCTGCATCGGCTCCAACTCACTGGGCAGCAGTGCCAGCCGCAGCGGCTCAAGCGACCCGGGGTTGCGGGCGCGCAGGGTCTTGGCCAGATCAGCCAGAGGTTTGAGGCCCCAGCCAATCGCCAGCCAGATCACCGCGACCAGCAACAGACTGCCGATCAGATTCGGGCCCAGGGTGTGCCGCACAATCCGATGGACCAGATCGGTACGCACATCGTCTCGCTCGCCAACCCAGATACGCATACCGTTCTGACTATCGTCGAGAACGAACGCACGCCAGCCGTGGCCGGTCTGGTCAGTCACACCGCTGAAGCCCGCCGTCTGCGGCACTTGAACGAAGGTCGGGGCGCTGGCGGTGTGCACCAGCAACTTGCCGCTGTGGTCCCATACCTGAAAGGCAATCTTGCTCTCGTAAGGATGGCCATCAACCCTGGGTTCAGCCTGTCCCAGCGCCATATTGAAGGCCTGATAAAGCTGACTCTGTTCAGTGCGGGCCAGAGGCATTCTCATCACGCCCTGCAACAGCCGTGCGTTCTGGGCCAACTGCGCGTCGTACACCTCGGCAATTTCATGGTTGCTGTCATGCACGTTGAACACGCTCAGGATCAGCAAACCCACCAAAAGCAGGCCGATGATCAGCGTCAGGGTACGCCGCCGTATCGAGTTCAACGTTGCTCCTCCACCAGGTAGCCAACACCACGAATGGTGCGAATCAGATCGCTGGAAAACTTTTTGCGCAGGTGGTGGATATGCACTTCCAGGGTGTTGCTCTCGGCCTCTTCGTTCCAGCCATATAACAGCTGGATCAGCCGATCGCGAGTCAGCACCCGGCCTGGCGGTGACAGCAATTCATGCAGCAACTGGTATTCCTTGGGAGTCAGCAACACCGCCTGATCGCGATACGTCACCTGTTGGGTGCCGGGGTCCAGCGTAATGCCCGCGTGTTCGATCAACGCCCGCGCCCTGCCCGCGCTGCGCCGCAACAACGCCCGCAGACGCGCCTTCAGCTCAGACAAGTCGAAGGGTTTGATCAAGTAATCGTCAGCGCCGGCATCGAGTCCGGCGATACGGTCTTCAGTGGCATCACGCGCGGTGAGGATCAGCACCGGCAGGCTTGAGCCGCTCTGTCGCAGACGTCGCAGGACTTCCAGTCCGTCAAGTTTCGGCAGGCCCAGATCGAGGATCGCCAGGTCGAAGCTTTCGCTGAGCAGCGAATGCAAAGCGCTGGCTCCATCCTTGAGCCAATCGACGGTATAGCCTTCACGGCTCAAGGCCTGATGAATCCCCTCCCCCAACGCGACATCGTCTTCAATGAGCAGCAAACGCATGGAGGCTCCGTTTTATTTGAGTTTCTTTTCGACATCAGCCAGCAATTGCCCTATTTCCTGACGTCGGCCAGCATCGGCCTTTTCCCGACCAGGACGTGGCGCAGCCTGTAGCGCTTTATTGAGCGCATCCCTGGCCTGAGCATAGTGGCCTTGTCGGTACAAATGGTCACCCCAAAAATACAGCGGATCGATACCGTCCGGATTGAGCTTCAGGCCCTGTTCCAGCAATTGCCGGGCCTTGTCGGTATCGCCAAACCCGATAGGCCATCCCGGTACCCGATCATAAAGTGCTGCCAGGCTGATGTAGGCCGATCCTTGCAGAGCGTTGGGGTCCAGTGACAGGGCTTTTTCCAGATCAACCCTGGCTTGCTTGACCTTGCTCAGCGCCCCCAGACCGCCCTGAGCCCCCGCCCAACTGCTGGTGACGATACCCGACCAGATCCAGGCTTCGGCCGCCTGGGGACGAGCTTGCACAAAGGACGATGTTTGCGCGGCGAGTTTTTCGAATGCGTCGGGTCGCTGTGGCGCGGGAGTTTCGTATTGCACATGCGCCCATTCTTGCTGGATGGCCGCCAGACGTTGCTGGTCGGGAGCGTCCAGTGCCCACAGCGGCAGGCTCAGCAACCCGCAGGCAAGGCCGATGATGATCGTTTTCATGGTTTGGTTTTCTCGTTGGCAGGAACGTGACTGAGGCGTCGAATCAGCGGCAGATGCTTGCGCAGACCTCGGTCGACGAGGCTGGGCAGGAGGCTGTTGAGGCCGATGAAAAACCGTTCCGGCCAGCCCAGATACAGTTCGCGACGATCGCCGGCAATGGCATGCACCACCGCTTGGGCGACCTGCCGGGGATCATCGACATTGGCGTTGAGCGCATCGTTCAATGCCTGCGCAGCACCACTGTTCATTGAGGTCCGGGTAGCACGGGGGGCGACGTAAAGCACGCTGATCCGTGTGTCTGCCAGTTCCCGGCGCAATGCCTCGGTAAACCCGCGCAAGGCGAACTTGCTGGCGCAATAGGTGGCGTAACCGGCGTAGCCAATTGACCCGTATGTCGATCCCACGTTGACCACCGTGGCGCTGCTGGCTTTGTTGAGCAGCGGCAGCAGCAGTTGAGTCAGGCGAATCGGCGCATGCACATTAACAGCCAGCATCGAGCTGATCGCGCTTTCGTCCAACTGCTCAAGCATGGCGAAATGATTGGTCCCCGCCGCATTGATGAGCAGGTTGACGCCGCGCAGGGTCCGGGCAGAGGCCACCACGTGCTGGCGCCCCTCCTCCGTGGTCAGGTCCGCCTCGATCCAACGCAGCAAATGGGGGTATTGCTCCAGCAGTGGCAACAAAGGTTCCTTGTGCCGGGAAACCGCAAGCACTTCGCAGCCGCTGGCACACAACGCCTCGGCAATGGCGAGGCCGATCCCGCCGCTGGCCCCGGTCAGTACGGCCCTGGCTTCAGAGAGACGCATGCGCAGTATCCTCGACAGCGCCTGCCGCCGCTGCTCCCGGCAGCTCACGGAACATGTCGGTGTACAGCCGGTAAACGACTTTCGAGGTATGGATGACGGCAGCCTGGTCAGCCGGGTCTTCCAACTGATCCATCAGCCGGCGATAGGTTTGCATGTGCCCGATATCCAGGCTGCCGTGGGAACTGAGGTAGCTGAAGGCCGTTTCCGGCAACTGCAGCTGATCACGGATGCTGCCGGCGGCATGAGTCGCCAAGGCAATGCTGGTGCCTTCCAGCACGTTAACCATGCCAAACAGGCCGACCGGATTGTTGCGGGCTATAAGGTCGTAAAGGTACGCAACCATCAGTTCGATGGGCAGTTGCGGCTGGCCGGCGCTGACGGCATCGGCGTTGCCATCGCACGCCGCGATGTCATTGAGTATCCATTTTTCGTGCCCGTACTCTTCTTCGATGTACTCACACACAGCGGCGCGCAGCCATTCCAGGCGCTGTGGCAAGCGCGCACCACAGGCCATCATCAGCGGCACGGTGTGCCGCACGTGGTAATAGGCCTGCGTGAGAAACGCCCGGTAACTTTCCAGGCTGACGTCGCCCGTCAGGGCTTTGCGAATGACCGGCAGGTTAAACAACGTGTCGCGTTCCTGACGGGTTTCATGCTGGAGCGTGTCGAAAAAACTCATGATGGGGATTCCTCGCGTTGAATCGATAAAGAGAATAAATGTCCATAGCGTCCGAGGATGGCCTCCCGGCGCGGACGGCCATTGGCGGTCGTCAGGCCATTGGCGGTGCTGAACGGCTCCTTGAGCCGGGTCCAGTCGTGGACCCTGGCGTAATCAGGCAGCGCTTGATTGGCGCGGTCGACCGCCTCGGCAAGCTGCGCATCGGTGCAGTTCGCACTGACGGGCCAGAGCAGCGCATGATTGCGCGGCGACGCCTCGCCATAGACGAACGCCTGGGCGATCCGGTTGTTTTGGGTAAGTTCGGCCTCGACCCATTCCGGGTTGACGTTGCGGCCAAAGCTGGTCACGAATTGATGTTTCTTGCGGCCCTTGAGATAGAGATATCCCTGGGCGTCGAACTCGCCCAGATCACCGCTGGGCCACCACTCGGGTGCCGGTGTTGGATCGCCCAGATAACCCAGCATGGGCGATCCGCCGATCAGCACTTCGCCGTCTTCGGCCAGCCTTACTTGAACGTGGGGCAAAGGTTTGCCAACGCTACCCAGACGTTGTGCGCCGGGACGATTCAAGGCCACAACTGAGGCGCATTCCGAAAGACCATAACCTTCAAAAACCGCCAGGCCGACACGTTGGGCCCGCACTAATAATTCGCTGCTGACCCTTGCTCCGCCAACGGCCGCAAAGCGCAGCATCGACGCATCGAAGACACCCATCTCGCACGCGCTGACCAGCATCAGCAGCAACTGCGGAACCAGAATCAGGCTTTCAGGACGCCGCCGTTGCAGGCATTCGAGCATGCGTGGCACGTCGACGCCGCTGGCTCCCCGGATGCCCAGGGTTGCCTGGCTGGGCAGGCTCAAGGTCGCACCGGCATACAGCGCCGCATAGCAACCTACGTTTTCCAGCAGGATCGCCAGGGGAAGGATGGCCAAATGGTGCGCAGGCGCAGCGTCGAGGCTCGCGTCATGCAGCTGTCTGGCGACTGCCAGCACACTCTCGGCACTCAGACATACGCCCTTCGGGTTGCCGGTGGTGCCGGAGGTGAACGTGAGTTTTGCCGTGCCGTGGGGCATGGCATTAATTTGCGGCTGAACATGAAACCAGAACTCCCCTGAGCGTTTGTACCCGGCGCCAGTCAATTCAGCGGCAAATGCATCATCGGCGATCACTAGTCCGACCCGACTTTGCTGCAGACAATGCAAACGTTGTCCCACACTGAAAAAAGGCGGCAGCGTGACGCAGGTCAACCCTTCAAAAAGGACCGCCAGATCCCAAAGCAGCGCCTGCGGGCCGTTGTCCAGGGCCAAGCCAATGGTCTTGACCTCCGAGGCACGCAGCAATTGCTGGCGAAACTCGATTTCGGCGTACAGGGTGGCGTAGTCCAGGCGCACGTCGTCCCCCCACAACGCTACCGTCTCCGGTTGCGTTGTGGCGTATTTATGCAGGAGGGTCTTGAAAGCGTTCAGTTCAGGCAACATTGCAGGTTTGCTCCAGCGTCAAGGGCAAGCCGAATCGCTCAAACAACCCCATCTTGCTCAGGTGGATGAAACCGGCCTGGATATCACCGACATGCACGCTGGGCTGGGTTTCGTAATAGGTACCCCACGCATGACGGTCGTCGCCCAGCCGCAGCGGGTCCGCCGTACAAAGCGTGACCGGGCGCAGACCCAGCCGGGTGAAACTGTTGACCAGACTGGAATTCCCGGTGAAGGCCACCCACTCAAAGCCACCCATGGCTAACAACCAGGTCACGGTAATAATGCTCAGCCGTGCGCTGCCCAGATTGCTGGCGGCCAGATTGCCGACTTCGACGATGCCATCACGATCCACCGGCCGCCCTGCACGCGCAAAAATCAGCTGCTCGATCGCCTCATCCAGATAATGCTCAAGGAACAATGGGCCTGTAGCGGCCCGGCGAACTCCGGCCACGGCACAAAGGCTGCTGCTATGGTCACTGAGGCCGAACAGTTCTGGCATGAAGTGGCTGATCCGGGCGCCATGTGCCTGGTGGAAACACGCATGAATGAAGGTTTCCAAATCGTGGCGCGACGCATCGCCGGACAGCGAACGCGTCAGTTCCAGACCGGGTGTACCGGCAGTGCCGAGCCGCAACGGCAAGTGAATATTCCAGTCGAAACCTGACATAGGGCGCTCCCCCCTTGAGTAAGTGGGGTGGAGTATCGACGGCGATTCTTAACGCAATCTGAAGGTGAGCGAGGTGCGATATTTCTGAACTTCGGCGTCTCTTCAGACTGCCTTAAGCCAGGACCGGCAGAGTCGCCCGATCAGCTATCGAACTTGCCATCACGAGGTCCTCCATGAACTCAACCGCCGCGCCACAACGCTATGCAACGCTCTCGATTTGCGATGCACTGGCTGATGCTGTTTCTATTTGTCGCTGTTTACGCTTGCATCGAGTTCAAGGGCCTGATGCCCCGAGGCAGTGCGTCCAGAAGTCTTTTTCTGGGCCTCCACGCTCTGTTCGGCCTGGCTATCTTCGTCATGGTCTGGATCCGCCTGCTCGGGCGCTTTAACCCCGCTCCGGCCATTGCGCCGCGCCCGCCACACTGGCAAACCGGCGTCTCACACCTGATGCATCTGGCACTGTATGGCCTGATGATCGCCACGCCGGTTTTCGCTTGGTTGATGCTGAGTGCTCAGGGCAAACCGGTGCCGTATTTCGGCTTCATGCTGCCGACCCCGATCAGTATTGACCCAACCATGGCACAGCAGATGAAGGAGTGGCACGAACTGCTGGGCAACGCTGGCTATTGGCTGATCGGGCTGCACGCCGCAGCCGGCCTGTTTCACCACTACTGGATCGGCGATAACACCCTCAAACGCATGCTGCCGGCGCGCCTCATCGAAAAGAAGCAGGATCACGCGTAAGCTTCGCAACACCACGGCTCAGGTCCTGAAAACTGAGTTCTCAGGACTCCAGCCAGATCAGCCCCATGGCCAATTCGCGACAACCCATGCAAAGCCCCCTGCAGATTTTTCTGATTTTCCTGCGTCTGGGGCTCACGTCTTTTGGTGGTCCCATCGCCCATCTCGGCTATTTTCGCGCCGAGTTCGTCACCCGTCGGCAATGGTTGTCCGAGCGCAGCTATGCGGATCTGGTCGCCCTTTGTCAGTTCTTGCCGGGGCCGGCGAGCAGTCAGGTGGGGATTGCGCTGGGAATGTCCCGGGGCGGTTATGTTGGCGCACTGGCCGCCTGGACAGGATTCACCCTGCCTTCGGCTATCGTGCTGATGCTGTTTGCCATGGGTGTGTCCAGCCTCGGTGAGGCTGTTTCGCCCGGCGCCTTGCATGGCCTGAAAGTGGTCGCTGTGGCAGTGGTCGCCCAAGCGGTGTGGAGCATGGGTCGCACGCTATGCCCGGATGCGCCGCGCATCCTGTTGATGCTTCTCGCGGCGGCTGGTGCCCTGCTGCTGCCTGGTATCTGGACGCAGATCAGCGTGATCGTCCTTGCCGGGATCATTGGCCTACTGTTGCCAAAACCAGGCGCACTGACCAATCACCAGCCGTTTGAGGTGCGCATCAGCCGCCGTGCCGGAATCCTCTGGCTAACGCTGTTCGGCATTCTGCTGGCGGGCTTGCCGATACTGAGCGAACTGCTGCCCTGGCAAACGCTGGCATTGGTGGATGCCTTCTACCGGGCAGGCTCACTGGTGTTCGGCGGCGGGCATGTGGTCTTGCCGCTGTTGCAGGTCGAGGTGGTGCCGACCGGTTGGGTCGGCAATCAGGCGTTTCTGGCCGGCTACGGCGCAGCCCAGGCCATGCCGGGCCCGCTGTTCACCTTTGCCGCGTTTCTCGGGGCGTCGTTGCAGGGCCAGCCATCGGGCTTCATCGGTGGTCTGATTTGTCTGCTGGCAATCTTTGCGCCGGCTTTTTTTCTGGTATTCGGCTCGCTGCCGTTCTGGGGCGCACTGCAACGCAACCGGCGGATTCAGACCGCGCTCAGCGGCATTAATGCCGCCGTGGTGGGCCTGCTGCTGGCCGCCCTTTATCAGCCGGTATGGACCAGCGCAATCTTCGGTCTACAGGATATTGCCCTGGCGCTACTGGCCTTGGTGGCCCTGATGTACTGGAAGCTGCCGCCGTGGCTAGTGGTGGCCGCCAGCGCCTTGATCGGCTGGCTGTTGGTCCAGTGATTGGACGAGATTGCTCCTCAGCAACTACCCTGTCCACTTTCAAACGGAATGGGAGCAACAGTCATGATCAAAAAAATCGGTCCGACTCAGATCCTGCCCAGACACCGCGCCTCGTGTCACTGCGGCGCGGTGGTTCTGGAGCTTGACCTGCCCGATGGCGTCGTCGACCCGCGTCGCTGCGATTGCTCGATGTGCCGGCGCCGAGGCGCAATAGTCGCAACCGTGCCGCAGGAGGCTATCCATATCGTCCAGGGCCAAAGTCAGTTGAAGCTTTACCAGTTTAATACCCGCACCGCGAAACATTACTTCTGCGGGAACTGCGGAATTTATACCCATCATCAACGCCGCTCCAATCCGGACCAATACGGTTATAACGTTGGTTGCCTGGAAGGTGTCAATCCTTATGACCTGGGCCAGGTTCCAATCAGTAATGGCGTCAATCATCCTGCGGATCGCCAACCCGTCGACGAAGAGCCATGTTCAGATGACGTATAAAGTCGGCTACTTATCCAGGTTCAATAAAAACCGAAACTATCGACCAGACTTTTAGCGCCGATGGATATACCCGCCCTGGCAGCTGACAAGGAACCGAATGTGGAGCTTATATCGTAAGTCCTGGGATATTGCCGGGTCACGTAGGACTCCATCAGGCGTGAGGTGGAAGCGTTATAGATTTCCACTGCGTAGCTGACCGAACCGGAAAATGTGCCCTTGCGATCTCGCGCCGCCTGAACGAGGTTGTAAGAGCCCATGCCGATGTCGAACCGGGAAAACGTTGCCAATACCGGCGTGGTCGTCTCGGCCCCGGTCAAGGTCAGGCGAATCCTGAGGGTGTCCGGCCCAGGCTTGGCGGCAAAGCGAAAGCGTTGTCCCAGCGCCTCGGAAAACTCGGTTGTCATGAAGTTGGCCAACGCCCTCTTATCGTTGATGGTCATGTCTGCAAACTGACCATCAGCCCCGGAATAAATCACCACAGGCTCGAGCATGACGTTTTTGTATCTGCTCCAGTCCACTTTACTGGTGTACTGGAATGGAATACGCCCCGACGCATCATCCTTGTTCAGCCGCATTTCCCGCGACGATTCGATTCCGGAATAAGGAAAAGGCTCTTGCGTCGCGCAGCCTCCGACCGCTAATACAAACAATAGAAATACGCCTGCCTTTGGCTCTGGACTGCACATACTCTTTCCTCTCGTCTATAACAATCGCGATTGCCATCAAGGGTTATAAAGGGCGTGCGGATACGCCGCCCTGTTTGGTGGGCGTGCACAGGAACGCGCTGAATCTCGTTGATATACCAATAACTTGCCTGGGAAAGTTATGTCCCAGTAACTCAACAGCAACTTCCCAAACCTTTAAGCCAGGACTGTGGACTGTCGAAAACAGTGAACAGGCATCACGCGATCCACGATGAAACCGGCCATCGATCAAAACCGTACCAATGTGTATACTTTTAGCCGTTCCGATGTCCCTCGTCAACCTAAAATGTACACAATGGTCTGCTTTTGGAGAAACAATGAAGGTCCGTACTGAAACTCGCCGTACCGCCATCGTGGAAACTGCTGCTGGCGTCTTCCTTGATCTGGGGTACGAAGGCGCGTCGATGAAAGAGGTCTCGATACGCTTGGGTGGTTCCAAGGCCACGCTCTACGGCTACTTCTCCTCCAAGGAAGCCCTGTTCATCGCGGTGGTCCAAATGTATGCCACCTCGCATCTGTACAACGCCGTTGCTGACCTTGTTGTAGAGCCCGGGATCAGCGTGAACCTGGAAGAGTCGCTGCTGAAATTCGGGCGCAACATGCTGAAAATCGTCATGAACGACTCCACCGCGATCAAGGTTTACCGGATGGTTCTGGCCGAATCAGGGCGTTCCGACATAGGCACGCTGTTTTACCAATCAGGGCCGAGCCAAAGCATCGACGCACTGGCCACGCTCATGTCCGCTTCCGTGGAAAACGGGGCACTGAGCAAGGCCAATCCGCGAGTTCTCGCCAAACAGTTTCTCTCGCTGCTTACCGCCGAGGTCGATGAGCGTCTGTTCCAGCAGGATCCGAAACCCATGACGCTGGCGCAGATTGACCAACTGGTGGCAACCGCCGTTGATATGTTTCTCCGCGGTGCGCTGCTGACAGTCTCACCGCGCTGCACTGGCTGACAAAGCACAGCCGGAAAAAGCGTTACCATGCTTTTTTTGCCAGAGTCGCAGCCATGGATCTGAAACAGCTCGAATGTTTTGTGCGGGTGGCCGAGTTCGGGAGTTTTACCAAGGCTGCCGCCGTATTGAACATTTCCCAGCCGGTGGTCAGCCGTCAGGTTCGACAGCTTGAGGTTGAGCTGCAAGAGCATCTGCTTTTGCGCAATGGACGCGGTGTTTTGCTGACCGCTTCCGGCCAGCGTCTGTTCGACCACGGCAAAGGTATCTTGCGTCAGGTGCAAGTGGCTCGCGAGGATCTGCGCGAACAACGCGACACGCTGTCCGGCAAGGTCGTGGTCGGCCTTCCGCCGAGTATTTCGCGACGCCATACCGTGGCGGTAGTCACGGCTTTCCGGGAGCGCTTCCCGCACTGCATTCTGGGCATCAAGGAAGGGCTGACCCATTCGATGCGCGAGTGGCTGCTGCTCGGTCGGCTGGATTTCGCACTGCTGTTCAATCCGGGCCACAGCGCACAGCTGCAATATGAACATATTCACTCCGAGCCGCTGATGCTGATCGGCAGCCAGCAGTCGGACCTGCCCGCCCAGGTCGCGATGAAAGATCTGGGGCGCTACCCCTTGATCACGCCCAGTGAGCCGCACTCCATTCGCCGACTCATTGAAACCGAAGCGTCGCGCCATGAGGTGAATCTCGACGTGTGCCTTGAAGTGGACAGCATCCCGTCGCTGCTGGAGTTGATCAATCTCGACATGGGCTATGGCGTGCTGTTTCGCTCAGCCCTGGCCAATAACAACGGCCAGCTGGAAGGTTTGAAAGCGGCACAGATCGTCTCGCCTTCCATCCAGACTCACTTGTTCATCGCCACCTTCGAGCAACGTCCACTGTCGCGCCTGGCCGCGCAGACCATGCAGCTGGTTCGTAAAATCTGCATAACGTAAAGAGACGTATGCGAAATCAGCATAACTGCTAGAGCCTGTGTCCGGTTGTTACATCGCAGAGGGGCGACCACCATGGGTCATCACTTGCGTTAACAACGACCAAAAAAGGACACGCGATGAAAACCTGCCTCGCACCCGATGCCCACCCGACCCAACCACAGCAGCCGCTACCCGCTGGCGCCTGGGACGCCCACTGCCATGTGTTCGGCCCGGCCGCAGTTTTTCCTTACGCCGAAGACCGCAGCTACACCCCGCCCGACGCACCTTTCGAAACGTTGCGCGCCTTGCACGATCACCTGGGAATCAGTCGCGGCGTCATCGTCCAGGCCAGCTGCCATGGCACTGACAACCGCGCAATGCTGGACGCCATTGCGCGCAGCGAGGGGCGCTATCGAGGCGTCGCGATTGTGGACGGCAGTGAGACCGACGAGCAGCTCGCCGGGATGGACGCTGGCGGAGTTCGGGCCGTGCGCTTCAACTTCGTTGCGCATCTGGGTGGCGCGCCGGACCTTGAGGTTTTTGACACCACGGTGGATCGCCTGGCCGATTTTGGCTGGCACGTTGTCCTGCACCTGGATGCCCAAGACATCCTGACTTACGCCGACAGACTGGCGCGCATACCGGTGCCCTTCATCATCGATCACATGGGCCGGGTCAACGCCGGGAACGGCATCGAACAGGCGTCGTTCCTGGCCTTGCAGCAATTGCTGGAAAACCCGCTGGCGTGGGTCAAAGTGTGCGGCTCTGAACGTGTATCGGCAGGTCGCCGGCCATTCGATGATGCCATTCCCTTTGCCCAGCGCTTGATTGAGCTGGCGCCGGAACGCGTCCTGTGGGGCACGGACTGGCCGCACCCGAACATCAGCAAGGACATGCCCAACGATGGCGAACTGGTCGACCTGATGTTCAGCTTTTGCCGCGATCCTCTGCTGCGGCAAAAACTGCTGGTCGATAACCCGATGAAACTGTACGGACGCTAAGCGCAGCAAAACCTGTCACACCTCCAAAAATAAGACATTCAAGTGAGTGAACGCCATGAATCCCAGTCCTGCATCCGCTCAGGTCGACGCAACGACGCCCGTTAAAGTCAAGGCCAGGCAACCTTTCTACAAGGCGATGTACTTTCAAGTTCTTTTGGGGATCATCGCCGGGATCGCCGTCGGCCATTTCTGGCCGACGTTCGCGGCGGACCTCAAGCCCCTTGGGGATGCGTTCATCAAGCTGATCAAGATGATCATCGGCCCGGTGGTGTTCTGCACCGTTGTCAGCGGCATCGCCGGGATGCGCGACCTGAAAAAGGTTGGTCGGGTCGGCGGTAAGGCGCTGCTCTACTTTGAGGTGATCTCGACCCTGTCGCTGATCATCGGCTTGATCGGCGGCCACCTGTTCAATCCCGGTGGCGGCTTCAATGTCGACGTGAACAGCCTTGATGCCTCGGCGGTCACCGGTTTCGCCGAGAAAGCCAAGCACATGCACATGGTCGAATTCCTCATGGGGATCATTCCGTCGACCTTCGTCCAGGCGTTTGCCGAGGGCAATGTGCTGTGCATCTTGCTGGTGTCAGTGCTGTTCGGCTGCGCCCTGTCCGGCCTGGGTGAAAAAGGCAAGCCGGTCTACGACATCATCGAAGGCCTTTCCAGTGTGTTCTTTCGCATCGTGCACATCATCGCCAAACTCTCGGCCATCGGTGCATTTGGTGCCATTGCGTTCACCGTGGGCACCTACGGCGTTGGTGCCCTGCTGCCGCTCATGAAGCTGGTGGGCAGCTTCTATCTACTCTGCACTCTGTTCGTGGTACTCATTCTGGGTGGCGTGGCGAGAGTCTGCGGCTTCAGCATCCTGCGCTTTATCTCGTACATCAAAGAAGAATTGCTGGTGGTGCTCGGCACCAGTTCCTCTGAAGTGGTGCTGCCACAAATCATGGAGAAAATGGAACGCCTGGGCTGCTCCAAACCTGTGGTCGGGCTGGTTATCCCGACGGGCTACTCGTTCAATCTGGACGGCACCAATATTTACCTGACGATGTCGGTGCTGTTCATCGCCCAGGCATTGAATATCGACCTCTCGCTGTCACAGCAACTGACGCTGGTGATCGTCGCCATGCTCACCTCCAAAGGGGCCAGCGGCGTGTCCGGCGCGGCCTTTGTCATGCTGACCAGCACATTGATGGTCGTGCCGCTGGTACCTGTGGCCGGCATGGTCTTGATTCTGGGCATCCATCGTTTCATGGGAACGGGCCTGGCGATGACCAATCTGGTCGGTAACGGTGTTGCCGCGCTGGTTGTGTCGGCGTGGGAAAAAGAGCTGGACCGCGACATGCTTGCCAGGGAGCTGGGTACCCAGTCCTAACGCACCAAACCTGTCGACACCCACAACTTTAAAAGTCCCCCTGTTCGGCCTCGGCCGAGCAGCGACTCTCTGCGTCAGGAAAACAATAAAAATGAACCGCACTCTGTATACCGTTTTGCTTGCACCTGCATTTCTCTCCGTTGAAGCCGCGCTGGCAGAGGGTTTCCTTGCCGACAGCAAGCTTCGCCTCGAAGCCCGCAACTTCTACTACAACGGTGACTTTCGTGATGGCACCGGCGCGTCCAAAAGGGAGGAATGGGCGCAAGGCTTTCTGCTCAACTATGAGTCCGGCTACACCGGAGGACTGATCGGCTTTGGCGCAGATGCATTGATCTTCGCTGGTTATCAGCTGGATTCCAGCCCGGATCGTTCGGGCAGCGGCCTGCTGCCCAAGCGCGCTTCCGGGGAAGCTGCTCCAGAATATTCAAAGGCGGGATACGGCGCCAAATTCAAGGTTTCGCAAACCTCATTGCGCTACGGAATGTCGCTGCCCAAAGTGCCGGTGCTGCAATACAACAACAGCCGATTGCTTCCACAGACGTTCCAGGGCTGGCAGATCAACTCCACGGACGTAGAGCGCCTGACGCTCAACCTGGCCCGGTTCGACAAGACCATCACGCCCGACTCCACTGACCTGCGGGATATCACGCTAGCGACAAAGGACGGGCGCTATCGTGCCACGGGCATCGGCGGCGACTACCGTTATGGCGGCGGCACTTACAAGCTGACGCCCGAGCTGAGTGCCACTTATTACGGCGGCGAACTTGATGATGCCTACCGGCAACAGTATTTCGGCCTGGTACACAACGGCCGTGTCGGCAACGGTACCTTGACCACCGATCTGCGCGCGTTCACCGCCTCCGATGTCGGTGCTGCAAAGGCTGGCGAGGTTGATAACCGGGCTTACGCCGCCGCGCTGAGCTACAGTTTTGACACCGGGCACAGCGTTATGGCGGCCTGGCAGCTCATGGCGGGCGATACTGGCTTTCCCTATATCAACAACCCTTATCTGCCGAACTACGTCCAATACCACGACTTTGGCAGCGCCGGCGAACGCAGCCTGCAACTGCGTTACGGTTACGATTTCGCCGCGCTGGGCATCCCGGGGTTGAGTTTTTTCACCGCCTACATCAAAGGTGATCACTTGAAGAAAGTCGGTGCCGAGAGCGAATGGGAACGCGATATAGACGTGAACTATGCCTTTCAGGGGCAACTCAAGGGTTTCTCGGTGAGAGTGCGCAATGCGACTTATCGCAGTGATGACGCAAGAAACATTGATGAAACGCGGCTGATCGCCAGCTACCTGTTTACCTCGTTCTGAAAACGCCCAGGCATCGCTGGATGGCCTGAACCCTGTAGGACCGGATTCATCCGGGACGAGGCCGGTCCATCCACCTGTTTTTTTTTCGAACCATGAGCAAAGCCATCAATTGACCTGCCACAACATGTTGATCATGAGAGAAGCGTAGGCTACCGGCTTGCTCCGTACACAAGGCCGCCGCCATGCCCCCGCTGACCTGGCCACAGACCCCCGTTCAGGATCAACACCCATGACCAGCTCCATGCCCATCCCGACCAATGATCTGGATAGAATCCAGAACCGCGCCTTCGACGACATTTTGCTCGGCGAATCGGCTTCGTTGCAGCGCACCCTCACTGCTCAGGATATTCAGCTGTTTGCCCTGGTCTCGGGTGATGTGAACCCGCTGTACGTCGATCCGGATTTTGCCGCGACCACTCACTTCAACACGGTTTTCGCCCACGGCATGTGGGGCGGCGCGTTGATTTCGGCGTTGATTGGCACGCGATTGCCGGGCCCCGGCTCGGTGTCGCTGGGGCAAACCCTGAAGTTTCTCGCCCCGGTGCGCATCGACGATACCTTGACCGTTTCGGTCACCGTAACGGCTCGGGATGAAGCGCGGCATCTGTTGACCCTGGCCTGCAGCGGCATCAATCAGGAAGGCGTCGTGGTCCTCGAAGGCGAATCCCTGGTGCATGCGGCCAGCGAGCATATCGATGTGCATCGGGTCAGCCTGCCGGGCATTGAGCTGCGGCACAGCGCCGACGGCCTGAATCGCTTGCTGGAAGCCTGTCAGACCCTGGAGCCGATTCGCGTCGCGGTGGTGCATCCATGCGATGAGGTGAGTTTCGAGGCCGCGCTCGATGCTCGGGATGCCGGCTTGATCGAGCCCATCCTGATCGGCCCACGGGACAAGCTGCTAGCCCTGGCTGCCAAGGGCAATCACGACCTTGCGGGATTCACCATCGAAGACGTACCCCACAGCCATGCCGCCGCCGTGCGTGGTGCCGAAATGGCCCGCGACGGCCAGGTCGAGGCGTTGATGAAAGGCAGCCTGCACACCGACGAATTGATGTCGGCCGTGGTGCCATCGGCCGCGCAGCTGCGCACCAAACGGCGTATCACCCACTGTTTCGTGATGCAGACGCCCTTCTATCCCCGGCCATTCATCATCACCGATGCGGCGATCAACATCGTCCCGGCGCTGGCCGACAAGGTGGACATCGTGCGCAATGCCATCGATCTGGCGCATATCCTGGGCGTCAGCAATCCACACGTGGCGATTCTTGCCGCCGTGGAAACCGTGAACGCCAACATGCCGGCAACGCTCGATGCCGCTGCGCTGTGCAAGATGGCGGATCGCGGCCAGATTACCGGCGCGGTGCTCGACGGGCCGCTGGCGTTCGACAATGCCATCTCCCTGGCGGCGGCGCGGATCAAGGGCATCCACTCGCCGGTGTCCGGCAAGGCCGACATTCTGGTGGTACCGGATCTGGAAAGCGGCAACATGCTCGCCAAGCAGCTCGAATACCTGGGCGGTGCGGCCAGTGCGGGTATCGTCCTCGGTGCCAAGGTGCCGATTGTCCTCACCAGCCGCGCGGATTCACGGGAAGCGCGCATCGCCTCGTGCGCGATTGCCGTGCTGGTCGCCCACCACTATCGGGTAACGCCGCCATGACTGACAGCACCAACAGCGCGGTGATTCTGGTCCTCAATGCCGGCTCGTCGAGCATCAAGTTTGCACTGTTCGATGCCGCATCCAGCCCGCTTGCCCGCATCCCGCTGTGGGGCGGCAAGGTCGAGGGCATCACCGGGCCCAATCCGGTGATCAGCGAGAACGGCAGCGAAGAACAACCACTGGCGCTGGGCAAGGATCAGCCGTACCACGATGCGCTGGGGCATATTCGCCAGCGGGTAATGGCGCAGCTGAACGGCCGAACTCTGCGGGCCATTGCCCATCGGGTCGTGCATGGCGGGATCAAATACGCCAATCCGGTATTGATCGACGCGCAAGTGCTGGCCGATCTGAAAAGCTACATTCCTCTGGCACCACTGCATCAACCCTTCGCCCTGGAAGCCATCGAAACCCTGCTGCAGACTCGCCCGGACCTGGCGCAAGTGGTTTGTTTCGATACAGCCTTCCACCAGACGTTGCCGGACGTCGAGAAAATCCTGCCGTTGCCTTGGTCAGCCTGGGAAAACGGCCTGCGCCGCTACGGGTTTCACGGGCTTTCCTATTGTTACCAATCCATTGCCCTTGCCGAGCGCTATGGCGACCAGGCCCGGGGCCGGACGCTGGTCGCGCACCTGGGCAGCGGTGCCAGCCTGTGCGGCATGCGGGATCTGAAAAGCGTCGCCACCACCATGGGCTTTTCCGCGCTGGACGGCCTGATGATGGGCACCCGCAGCGGCGCCATGGACCCCGGCGCGGTGATTTTCCTCATGGAAATCTGGAAACTCAGCCTGGAAAAAGTCAGCCACATTCTGTATCACGAGTCAGGACTGCTGGGGGTTTCCGGCATTTCCAGCGACCCGCGCGCGCTGCTCGCCGTCGAAGCCGATGAACCTCGCGCCGCCATGGCGCTTGCGCTGTACCTGCGCCGCTTCATTCACGAAGCCGGAGCGCTGGTAGCGGCATTGGGTGGCCTGGACATGCTGGTGTTCACGGCGGGCATCGGCGAACACAACGCCGCGATTCGCTCGCGCATGTGCGCGGGGCTGCAGTATCTGGGCGTCGAACTGGATGAAGCCGCCAACCAGGCCAACGCGCCGGTGATCTCGACGCCTGCCAGCAAGGTAAAAGTGGTGGTCGAGCCGACCAATGAAGAATGGGTCGTCGCGCTGGAGGCTTATCGGTTGACTGAGTCGGAGTAACGCGGGCCGAAAACTCCAACGGGGTATTTCAATCGATGGTCAGGGCTTACCGTCCAGATCCGCAATCAGTGCCTTGTTGAACTGGGCTGGTTCTTCCATCTGCGGCGCGTGACCCATACCGGGGAATTCCAGCAGTTTTGCACCGGGGATCATTTGCGCGACCTGTTTGCCCAACACTTTGTAGTTACCGATTTTTGCCTTGACCTCAGGCGGCGCGATGTCGCTGCCAATCGCCGTGGTGTCGGCATCACCGATCATCAACAGGGTTGGCACCTGAAGTTTGGGGAATTCATAGAACACCGGTTGGGTGAAAATCATGTCGTAGATCAGCGCCGAGTTCCACGCCACCGCTTCATGGCCCGGCCCCTTGTTCAGACCCGCTAGCATGTCCACCCACTTGTCGAATTCAGGTTTCCAGCGCCCGGCGTAATAGGTGCTCTGTTCGTACTTGCGAATGCCATCAGCGCTCAGCTTCAGTTCACGGTCATACCATTGATCAACGCTGCGATACGGCACGCCCAAGGCTTTCCAGTCTTCCAGGCCAATCGGATTGACCAGCACCAGCTTTTCGGTCTGCTGCGGGTACATCAGCGCATACCGCGTGGCGAGCATCCCGCCAGTGGAATGGCCTACCACAGCGGCCTTTTCGATACCCAGCTTCGCCAACAAGGCATGGGTATTGGTCGACAATTGCTGGAAGCTGTACTGGTAGTGATCCGGTTTGCTTGAAGTACAGAAACCTATCTGGTCCGGCGCCACCACGCGATAGCCCGCCTCGCTCAGGGCCTTGATGCTGTCTTCCCAGGTAGCGCCGCAAAAATTCTTGCCGTGCATGAGCACCACGGTGTGACCATTGGCCTTGCCCTTGGCCGCGACATCCATGTAGCCCATTTGCAGATTTTCGCCCTGAGACTGGAATTCGAATTTACTCAGCGCGTAAGGATATTTGAACCCTTCCAGCTGTTTGCCATAACCCGGCGTGTCGGCCATCGCCCCACAAGGCAAGGCGGCAGCCAGCATGAAGCCGGCGATTGTTGCAGCGCGCATAGAGATTCTCCTGGCAGATAAATTCGAACCGCGACTCCACAGGGTGCAACGCTCGTTACGTCCGAAACCCTGTGGCTGTGCAAGACGGCTGCACAGGTGGCGGCAGGAAGTAGACACCCGGTACCGCCAGGGATTCGCCAGTGTTGCCGTTTTGTTAGCGCTGCCAGGCAATCAAGCCTATTTCCAGAGGCACATTCAGTCCCGCCGAGCTATCGGCGATCACTCGTGCGGTGTACGCCTGCTCCGGGCGATCATCGGGGACCTCTGTGCTATAGGTGTACAAACCATCGCGCCGACCCGCAGGATCGACGCGCATATCCCAGGCCTTGGCCGGGGCACCATTGATACCTTCGGCATACAGTTGCACGCGCAGAAAAACCGGCGAGAGCCCCGCCAGATCCATTTGCAAGGTCACCCGGTAACGTCCTGCCTGACGCGAGACCTGCTGTTCCAGGAAGCGAATCCCCGACCAAAGCCGATGCATTTGTTCACAGCCATTATTGAGCTGAATGGCCAGCCGATTGTCCAGGGCCGAACGCGCCCGAAAGGCAATCGCGGCCGGCAGGTAATAACGCTCGGTGTACTCGCGCACGGCCCGGTCAGCTGAATATTGGGTCGCCAGGCTGCCCATGCTGGCCCGCATACGCTTGATCCAGTCCCTGGGCAGGCCCTGCGCGTCCCGCTCATAAAACGCTGGAACAACCTGCTGTTCCAACACTTCATAAAGCTGCGTCGCATCGACAATGTCATGGCTTTCATCGTGCTCGGCACCGTCACCGATGCCCCAGCCGACTTCATCGGTGCACGCCTCGGCCCACCAGCCATCCAGTTGCGAAAGATTCAGTCCGCCATTGGCGAGGATCTTCATGCCGCTGGTGCCACTGGCCTCCCACGGACGACGCGGTGTATTAACCCACACGTCGACCCCTTGCACCAGATTGCGCGCCACACGCATGTCATAGTCATCAAGAAACGCCACGCGGCCCTGCACGTCCGGCCGGGCAATGAATGCCTGCCAGGCAGCGATCATCTGCTGACCCTGCTGATCGGCGGGATGCGCCTTGCCAGCAATCAGCAACTGCACCGGACGACTGGGATGATTGAGAATCCGCAGCAGTCGCTCCGGGTCTTGCAGCAGCAGATTGGGGCGCTTGTAGCTGGCGAAGCGCCGGGCAAAACCAAGGGTGAGAACCTCGGGATCGAACAGATTGCCCATGGATTCGATCACCGCCAGCGACGCACTGTGTACCGCTGCGCTGCGTGCCAGATGCGTACGCGCGAACTGGACCAGCCAGCTGCGCACCCGGCCACGAAAGCCCCAAAGCTGCGCGTCATCGACCTGCGTGAAGAATTCAGCGACACGGGGCTCGCTGAAGCCTCGCCACGGCAGCATTTCACCATGCAGGGCTTGCCAGTACTCCTCCGACTCACGGGAAATCCAGGTGGGATGATGCACGCCGTTGGTGACATGGCCGATGGGCACCGCAGGGGTTGGCCAGCGTGGAAACAGGTTCTGAAAGATATGCCGGCTGGTGGCGCCATGAAGTTTGCTGACCCCATTGATCGCGCCGCAGCAATGCGCCGCCAGATAGGCCATATTGAACGGCTCCTGCGCGTCATCGCCATTTTGACGTCCCAGGGCAAGGATCGCCGAAACAGGCTGATCCAGCTCCTGCTGGATATAACGCTCCAGATATTTGTCGATGAGCTGCGCGGAAAAGCAGTCAAAACCTGCCTTGACCGGCGTATGGGTGGTGAACAGATTACCGGCACGGGTGGCCGTCAAGGCCACGCTGAAACTGACGCGCTGCGCCTGCATGTAACTGCGCACCCGCTCCAGCACCGCGAACGCGGCATGCCCATCGTTCAAATGCAGGACATCCGGCGCGTAGCCGGCTGCCTCCAGCAAGCGCCAGCCGCCAATGCCAAGGACGATCTCCTGACGCAGGCGCATCTCCAGATCGCCGCCATACAGCTGGCTGGTGATCAGGCGCACAGGCGGTGGATTGGCCGGGTCATTGCTGTCCAGCAGCAGCAATCGATTACCACCCACAGTCGCCCGCCAACCCCGCAGCCATACCGTCAGACCGGGCAACTCGAAGGCCAGGCGCAACAGGCTGCCATCAGGACGCAACAGCGGTTCGACCGGCAGTTGCCGAGTATCATTGACCGGATACAACGGCTGTTGCGCCCCGTCCGGACCGATTTCCTGCCGAAAATATCCGTGTTGCCAGAGCATGCCCACCGCCACCACTGGCACACCCAGATCGCTCGCGGCCTTGAGTTGGTCGCCCGCGACATTGCCCAGCCCGCCGGAATAAATCGGCAACGCCTCACTGAGCATGTATTCCATGGAAAAGTACGCCACGCAGCCCAGATGACTGGCCTGTTTGTGATCGTCGAACCAGGAAGGCCGGGCCAATATCTCTGCATGCGAGCGGGCAATGTGCGCGACCCGCCCATGGAAGTGATTGTCCGCCAGCAGCACGGCAATGCGCTGCGTGGACACTGAATTGAGCACCAGGCACGGATTATGAGTCAGATCCCATAACGCGCTGTCCAGGCTGCGCCAGATGTCATCGTTCAGACTCGACCAGCGGATTGACTGGTCGAAAGCCAATTGGCGAAGCGTTTCGAAGCTCGGATCGTGCCAGGTGCTGTGCGGCATTGAGTATCCCCCGGATCAGGCGTCGGTAAAGGTTTGACCACGGGTATGCCCCTTGGCCAACGGCGGCGGGCTGTCGGGCTGACTGAAGTCATCGGTCCAGCGCCAGTTGCGGATCTCCGGCAGGTCCTCGAAATGCTCGCGGATGTAGGCGTGATGCGCGCGCAGCTGACCTTCGAGATAACTGATCGCATCCTGGCTTTGCAGGCGCAGGCGCGGCACATGGCTCAGCGCATCCAGCGCCAGTTGATAACGACTCATATTGTTGAGGACCACCATGTCGAATGGCGTGGTGGTGGTGCCTTGATCGGAGAAGCCGCGCACGTGAAAACGCGCTTCGTTGGCCCGGCCATGAACCATGGAATGGATCACCCAGGTCGAACCGTGGAAGGCGAACATCACCGGTGCTTCCCGGGTGAACAGCGCCTCGAACGATACGTGATCCATGCCATGCGGACGCTGTTGCGGACTGCTGAGTGTGCCCAGATCAACCACGTTGACCAGGCGCACGCGAATGCCCGGCACATGCTTTTGCAATAACCAGGCGGCGGCGACGGCTTCAGTGGTTGGCACGTCCCCGGCGCAGCCCAGCACCACATCCGGCTCGCCGTCGTCATTGCTGGCGAACTTCCAGATCGAAGCGCCCTGGGAGCAATGCTTGAGGGCGGCCTGAAAATCCAGCCACTGGAAATCCGGCTGCTTGCCGCAAGTCACCACGTTCACGTAATTGCGACTGCGCAGGCAGTGATCGAACACATTGACCAGACAGTTGGAATCCGGCGGATAGTAGATACGCACCACATCCGAACGGCGCTGCAGGACGTTGTCGACAAAGCCGGTGGACTGGTGACTGAAACCGTTGTGGTCGTTGCGCCAGGCGTGGCTGGTGAGCAGCACGTTGAGGGAAGCCAGCGGCCGGCGCCAAGGAAACTCCAGGCTCTGCTGCAACCATTTGGCGTGCTGGGTGACCATGGAATCCACCACCTGGGCGAACGCTTCATAGGTCGACCACATGCCATGGCGCCCGGTCAGCAGATAGCCTTCCAGCCAGCCTTCGCACAAATGCTCGCTGAGCACCTCCATAACCCGGCCGTCCGCGGCGATGTGCTCATCGATGCTCAACAGCGGCCCGGCTGCGGTCCGATTGGTGGCTTCGAAGACCGCATTGAGACGATTGGAGTTGGTTTCATCAGGCCCGAACACGCGGAAATTATCCGGGTTGGCGCGAATCACGTCGCGCAAGTATTCCCCAAGTTTGCGCGGCGCTTCGGCAATTACCTGGCCGGGGCCAGGCACTTCCAGGCCGTAGTTAGCGAAATCCGGCAGGTCCAGCGCGGTCAGCACGCGCCCACCGTTGACGTGGGGCACTGCGCCCATGCGCAATGCCGCTGGCGGGTTGAGGGCCTTGAGTTCCGCGACCAGCGCACCCTCCTCGTCGAACAGCGTCTGCGGCGAATAACTGCGCATCCATGCTTCGAGCTGAACCAGGTGCGCGGGGTTCTGAATCACATTGGCCAGCGGCACCTGATGCGCGCGAAAGGTGCCCTCGACCGGCAGATCATCCACGACTTTCGGGCCGGTCCAGCCTTTGGGGCTGCGCAAAATAATCATCGGCCAGCGCGCCCGGGCGACGTTGCCGTATTGTCGGGCACGCTGCTGGATGTCACGGATATCGCCATAGCAGCTGTCCAGTGCAGCAGCGAAACGTTGATGCATGCCCGGCAAATCGTCCCCGGCAACGATGATCGGCTCGTAACCGCGCCCTCTGTACAGAGCGATCAAATCCGCATCGTCGGTACGCGCCTCAACCGTCGGGCCGGAAATCTTGTAGCCATTGAGGTGCAGAATCGGCAACACCGCGCCGTCGCGCAGCGGGTTGAGGAAGCGAATACTTTTCCAGCTGCCTTCCAGCGGGCAGGTCTCAGCCTCGCCGTCGCCGATCACGCACGCCACCAGCAGATCCGGGTTATCGAAGGCCGCGCCAAACGCGTGGACCAGCGAATAGCCCAGCTCACCGCCTTCATGCAAGGAATTGGGCGTATGCGGGCCGCAATGACTGGGAACCCCGCCCGGCGTGGAGAAACTACGGAAAAAACGCAGCATGCCGTTGGCGTCCGGCGTGATATCGGGATGCACGTCACTGTAGGTGCCTTCCAGCCAGGCGCACGCGTTAAGGGTCGGCCCGCCGTGCCCGGGCCCGGAAATGTACACCACCTCGACGCGCTGCTCGCTGATCAGCCGGTTCAAGTGCACGTAGATGAAGTTCTGCCCTGCCGAAGTGCCCCAATGTCCCAGCAGACGAGGCTTGATGTGCCCGGCGGTCAGCGGTTCGCGCAGCAGGGCGTTGGCCTTGAGGTAGATCTGGCCGACGCACAGGTAATTGGCGGCGTTCCAGTAGCGATGCATGCGCCCGAGCAACTCGTCGCTGAGCGGGCCGGTACTGTCGGAGCAAGCGTTGAGGGCGGTTGGCGCGGACACTTGGTCAGCGCTGGAAAGCAGTGGATTGAAGGTATACATGACGGCTCCAGAGGGACGTTGTAAAGGCTTCGAATGCCATGGCAAAGGTGCAGCGTAGACGGCTCAGCCAGATTGGGCCGGATTGGTCCGTTCGCGGGCGACGAACAGCCGATGGCAGCAACGCCAACCGACCGCTAATTCAGTGATTTGCGCAAACGTGACAGGGCGACGAAAAAGAACACACTGCCGATGACCAGCAGCGCGAGCAGTTGCGGCCAGATGATCGACAACGAAGCCCCACGAAACAGGATTGCCTGGCTCAGCTCGACGAAATGCGTGGTCGGCGCCACCAGCATGATGTTCTGTACCGCCACCGGCATGCTTTCCCTGGGCGTCACGCCGCCGGAGAGAATCTGCAGCGGGATCAACGTCAGGATGATCAGCAGCCCCAACTGCGGCATGGAGCGCGCCAGCGTGCCGTAGAAAATCCCGATGGACGTGGTCGCGAACAAATGCAGGGCCGCGGCGCCCAGAAACAGCAAAAACGAACCATGCAGCGGCACCTGCAGCCATTTTTCGACGACAAAAAACATCGACAACGCGGCTGCCGCCAACACCACCAGCGCCATGGACCAGACCTTGGCGATCATGATCTCCAGCGGTGTGATGGGCATTACCAGCAAGTGTTCAATGGTCCCGTGCTCACGCTCACGAATCAGCGCGGCGCCGGTGAGAATAATCGACAGCATGGTGATTTGGTTGATCACCTCGTTGATGGCGCCGAACCATGTGGAAACCAGGTTCGGGTTGAACTCCATGTGCACCACGGCCGTGACTTCCTCCACCGTGGCGCTGCGATAGTGTTTGAGAAACTCTGCGACTTCAGTGCCGATGATCTGCTGTATGTAACCGGCTCCCGTGAACGCCTGACTGATCTGGGTCGCATCAACGTTTACCTGAACGGTCGGCTGACGGCCGGCGAGCAAGTCTTGCTGGAAACGCGCCGGGATATTCAGGGTGAACGTGTAGATCCCGGCGTCCATGCCCCGATCAATCTGGGTGAAATCGATCGGCACCGGCTTTAGAAAGTACGGCATCTGAAACGCATTGATAATCCGGTTCGAGGCCTGGGACTGATCCTCGTCGATCACGCCCATGGTGGCGCGATGGGGCGACTCGGGCACCTTGGTCGCCGCCGCATAAATACCCAGGGTGAACGAAAAAACGATCAACAGCAGCAATGCCGGATCGTGATACAGGCTGCGCAGCTCCTTGATGCCCAGTTGCAGGATGTTGGAGAAACTGGACATCTCAGACCTCCTGCTTCTTGAGGCCGGCGGCACTGAGCAAAGTCAGCACCGGAATGGCGATCAGCAGAGGGATGAAATACGCATATAGGTCCGCCAGCCCCAATCCCTTGGAAAACACTCCGCGACTGATGGTCAGGAAGTGGCTGGTCGGATAGATATTGCCCACCAGCGCACCTATTCCCTCCAGGGACGAAACCGGGTCAAGCAGCCCGGAAAACTGGGTCGCAGGCAACAGAGTAATGATCGCCGTGCCGAAAATCGCCGCGATCTGACTGGAGAGGACCGAGGACATGAGCAGGCCCATGCCGGTGGAGCAGATGATGTACAGCAAGGCGCCGATGATCAGGGTGACCAGACTGCCCTTCACGGCAATGTCGAAGACCAGCAGCGCCAGCACCAACAGGATGAAGAAATTGATCATCCCCAGCGCGATGTAGGTCAGTTGCTTGCCCAGCAGAAATTCCAGGCGCGTTACCGGTGTGACGTACAGGTTGGTGATCGAGCCCAGTTCCTTTTCCCGGACCACGCCCAGCGCCGTGAGCATGGCCGGAATCAGCATCAGCAACAGCGGAATTACCGCTGGCACCATCGCCGGCAGGCTTTGCACATCCGGGTTGTAGCGATAGCGCAAGGCAATATCAACGGGGCTGCTTTGTTCCGTGCCGGTGGTTTCCAGCAATCGTTGCTGCAAATAGCTCGCATGAATGCCAGCCACGTAACCCTTGATGGTTTCTGCACGAGTCGGCATGGCGCCGTCCACCCAGAAGCCCACTTGCGGATGGCTGCCGCGTTTCAAGTCACGACCGAAACCGGGAGGGATCTCCACCGCCAGGCTGATATCTCCACTGCGCAGTCGTTGATCCAGCTCATCGTAATCATGCAGCGCCTGCTTCTCGATGAAGTAACGCGAGCCGGAGAGATTGAGCATGTACTCCTGACTCGCGCCAGTCTGATCTCGGTCGAGGACGGCATAGCGCAGGTTCTCGACGTCCAGGTTGATGCCGTAGCCCATGATCAGCATCAACAGGCCGGTGCCAAGCAGTGCGAGGGTCGCGCGAAAGGGGTCGCGGCGCAGTTCCATGGCTTCGCGGCGGCTGTAGCTGAACAGGCGCTGCCAGCTGAATCCCGAACGCGGCAGGGTTTTTGTGGTGACGCCTGCTTGCGTAGAAGTGGGCGCCATATCGGGAGCGGCCCGTGTATCGGCGACATCCTCAAGGTAGGCGATGAATGTCGCTTCCAGCGTCGGCAGGCCGCGTTTGCTCATCAAGGCCTGAGGGGTGCCGCTGTCCAGGACGCGGCCGGCATGCATCATCGATATCCGGTCGCAGCGCAGCGCTTCGTTCATGAAGTGCGTGGAAATGAAGATCGTCACGCCCTCCTCCCGGGACAACTGAATCAGCAGCGCCCAGAAGTTGTCCCGAGCAACCGGGTCCACGCCGGAAGTGGGCTCATCGAGAATCAACACCTCCGGTTTGTGAATCACCGCGACGGCCAGCGACAAGCGCTGCCGCACGCCCAACGGCAAATCATTGGGCAGGCTGTCGGTGACTGAAATCAGGTCAAAGCGCTCAAGCATTTCCTTGATGCGCGGCCCCTGTAGCGCGTTGGGCAGATGAAACAACCGGGCGTGCAGTTCCAGATTCTGTATGACAGTCAGCTCGCCATACAGAGAAAATCCCTGGGACATGTAGCCCACCCGGCGGCGGGTCTCGATGTCCTTGGGATTAACTTCCTGACCAAACAGCAGCGCCTTGCCTTCACTGGCAGGCTGCAAACCGGTGAGCATTTTCATGGTCGTCGATTTGCCACAGCCATTGGAGCCGAGAAAGCCGAAAATCTCGCCGCGTTCGATGCGAAAATCCACGTGATCGACCGCGACGAAATCCCCGAAGCGACAGGTCAGGCCATGGGCTTCAATGGCCACCGCTGCGGCGTCTTCGGTTTTGCGTAGAGGGATCACCAACGTTTGGTGACCGCGCCGTTTTTCTTCCGGGAGCAAAGCGACGAACGCCTGCTCCAGGTTCTCACTGTGCGTACGTTGCAACAGTTCCGCCGGCGCTCCGGTGTCCAGCACCTTGCCCGCGTCCATTGCGATCAGCCAGTCAAAGCGCTGGGCTTCGTCCATGTACGCAGTAGAAACCAGCACACTCATGCCTGGCCGATTGCTGCGAATCCGTGCAATCAACTCCCAGAACTGATTGCGCGCCAAGGGATCGACGCCCGTGGTCGGTTCATCGAGTATGAGCAAGTCCGGGTCGTGAATCAGCGCGCAACACAGGCCGAGTTTCTGCTTCATGCCTCCGGACAGCTTGCCCGCCGGGCGATCGGTAAATCCGTCCAGGCCCGTGCTTCGCACCAGATCGTCGATACGGCGTTTGCGCTCCGCTTCATCCTGGCCGAACAACCGCCCGAAAAAATCCAGGTTCTCGAACACGGTCAGCGTCGGGTACAGATTCTTGCCCAACCCCTGCGGCATATAGGCGATGCGCGGGCAAACCTGCCGCCGATGTGCCGCGCTGGCCATATCGCCGCCCAGCACCTGCAAGGTGCCTTGCTGCAGCTTGCGCGCGCCGGAAATCAGCGCCAGCAGGCTCGATTTTCCCACCCCGTCAGGACCGATCACGCCCACCATGCAATCAGCGGGAATCTGCAGCGCAACGTTATCCAGCGCGACCTGCTTGCCATAGTGCAAACCGATTCCGGCAAGCTCCACGACATTGAGCCCAGGCGCCGTCATTGCGGCACGTTGATCTGAAGTTGGGCCGGCCATTGCGCATCGGCATCAAGTTTGAGCCAGGCCACACCCGGCAAGCCGGTCTTGACCTGATTGAGGTGTTTCTCCAGAAGTTTGCGATCGATCCGCGCCTTGACCCGGAACATCAGTTTTTCCCGCTCGCTGGTGGTCTCCACGGTCTTGGGCGTGAACTGCGCGACGCTGGCGACATAACTGACTTGCGCCGGAATCACATACTGCGGCGCTGCATCCAGAATCACCCGCACATCCGAACCCAGCGCGACACGACCCGCCTGGCCAGTGGGCAAGAAGAACGTCAGGTAGACATCATTCAGGTCCACCAGATTCAGCACTTTGCCGCCGGCCGCCAACACTTCGCCCGGCTGGGCAACCCGATACTGCACACGGGCCACGCGGTCGGTCTTGAGCTGGCTGTCGGTAATATCGGCCTGCAAACGATCAACCCCCGCCTGAAGCGCTTCAACCGTCGACTGCGCCTCGATGACCTGGGATTTTGCCGCAATGATTGCCGCCTTGGCCGACCAGACCTGCGCCCGAGCCGATGCGACTGCCGCTTGCTTGCTCTGCTGCACGGCCAGGTCATCGTCCAGTTGCTGGCGGGCCACAGCGTTGTACTTGATCAATTGATCGGTGCGGCCATAGCGCTTCTGCGCAGCCGTCAACTCGGCGATACGCTGGTTGACCTCCGCTTCGGCGGCATTCTTTTCGTTTTCGCGCTGTTCAACCACCGCCTCGGCAGTCAGCACCGCGTTGTCGGCCTGCCGAACCTGAGCCTGAGCCTGTTTAAGCTGGGCATCCAGCACCTGCACATCCATGGTCGCGATGACCTGCCCGGGCTGAACGAAGTCGCCTTCATCCACCGCGATGGTCAATATCCGCCCGGCCAGCTTGGTGGCGACATCGATTTCAGTGGCCTCGATGCGTCCGTTGCCACTGGCGAAACCCTCCCCCAACCCGCCGGGCCGCAGCGCCAACCACATCCAGATTCCCAAACCGCCAATGATGACGCCGCCCAACGCGTACTTGATCCACTGCTTCTTGAATTCAACGTGCATCCACTTTTCCTTAGTGCTCAATGGACAACGGACGTCCGTGGACCGGTTAGTCGCTGTGGCTGAGGCGGGTTGAATACTGGTTTATGCAGACAACACCACCTTGATGGCCTTTTCTTTGGCTGCGTTGCCGAAGACTTCGTAAGCTTGAATGATGTCTTCAAGTTTGAAGCGGTGCGTGATGAGCTTGCCCGGCTCGATCTTGCCGGACTGGACGGTCTTCATCAGCATGGGCGTGGTATTGGTATTGACCAGTCCCGTGGAGATATTGATGTTCTGGATCCAGAGTTTTTCCAGATGCAACTCGACACTCTTGCCATGCACGCCCACGTTGGCGATATGTCCGCCTGGGGCAATGATTTGCTGACAGGTATCAAACGACGCAGGAATGCCCACCGCTTCGATGGCAACGTCGGCGCCGATGCCATCAGTCAGCTCGAAGATCCGCGCGACCACATCTTCCTCGGCGGGATTGAGTGCATGGGTTGCGCCAAACTGCATGGCGACCGCCAGGCGATTGGCATCGACATCGACCATGATCACCATGCCGGGCGAGTAAAACTGCGCCGTCAGCAGCGCCGCCATGCCGATCGGACCGGCACCGACAATGACCACCGCATCGCCGGGTTTGACCTTGCCCGACAACACACCGATTTCAAAACCGGTGGGCAGGATGTCGCTCAACATCACCAGCGCCTGTTCATCGGCACCTGCGGGAATGGGGTACAAGCTGTTGTCTGCGTGGGGGATGCGCACCTGTTCAGCCTGGGTGCCATCGATCAAGTGGCCGAGAATCCAGCCGCCGTCGGCGCAATGGGAATACAGCTGACGCTTGCAGTTGGGGCAGCTGCCGCACGAGGTGACACAGGAGATCAACACATGATCGCCCTTCTTGAAATTGCGCACAGCGGAACCGACTTCCTCGACCACGCCTACGCCTTCATGCCCAAGGGTTCGACCTTGAGTCACAGCAGGTACGTCGCCCTTTAGAATATGCAAGTCAGTGCCACAAATCGTGGTGTGCAGGATGCGCACCACCGCGTCGGTGGGCTTTTCAATGACAGGATCGGTTTTATCGATCCAGGATTTTTCACCGGGGCCTTGGTAGACGAGCGCTTTCACGAGATCTCTCCTGGTATCAAGATGGATATCTGCAGCTAACGCTCACGTCTGGCCCCAGCGACCGTCAGGCAACCCTGAGTGACCGAAGCAGCCGAGAGTCCGTTAGCCAGCTATCAATGCACTCTGAGGTATAGCACAAGCGCGTAATCACCCATTGACCTGGATCAACTGCAGCGGCGTCGCCTACCGATACCCTCGCGCCTGCAAGTCGAACAGCGTGGCATAACGCCCACCCGCAGCCACCAGGCTGGCGTGGTCGCCGCGCTCCAGAACCCGGCCCTGATCCAGCACGACGATGTGGTCGGCATTGCGCACGCTGGAAAAGCGGTGGGAAATCAGCAGCGTCATGCGGCCCTTGGCGTACTCGCGAAAATGCTCGAACACCGCCGCTTCAGCGCCGGCATCCAGGGCCGCCGTAGGTTCGTCAAGGATCAGGATGTCGGCGTTGCGGCGCATGTAGGCCCGGGACAGGGCGATTTTCTGCCATTGGCCGCCGGACAACTCTTGGCCGCCGGCAAACCAGCGGCCCAGTTGCGTGGCGTAGCCCTTGTCCAGCCGTTCGATGAACTCCGCCGCCATGCCCTGGCTGGCGGCATCACGCCAGCGCTGTTCTTCGCCGAAGGCGTCGATGTCGCCGACGCCGAGGTTCTCGCCAACGATGAACTGGTAGCGAATGTAGTCCTGGAAGATCACGCCGATGCGCCGCCGCAGCGCATCTTCGTTCCAGTCGTTGAGATCGCTGCCGTCGAGCAGTATGCGTCCTTGATTCGGTCGATACAGACGGGTCAACAGCTTGATCAGCGTGGTCTTCCCGGAGCCGTTCTCGCCCACCAGCGCAACGCTGCGCCCGGGTGCCAGATGCAGGTCAATGTCTTCCAGGGTCGTATGGCTGGACCCCGGATAGGTAAAGCTCACGCCTTCGAAACGCAGACCATCGCCGGGCAACGCACCTTCGGTTACACCGCCAACTTCCACGGCGACCGGTTGCCCGAGATATTCGTACAGATCAGCCAGATAAAGGCCGTCTTCGTAGAGCCCGCTGATGGCGCTCAGGCTGCTGCTCACCGCACCTTGTCCTTGCTTGAACAGCACCAGATACATGGTCATCTGGCCCAACGTGATCAGGCCATGCACCGCGTCCACGACAACCCACGCATAAGCGAGATAAAACGCCGCAGTGCCGAGCAGGCCCAACAGAAATCCCCAACCGTCGCGGCGCAGGGTCAGGCGGCGGTCTTCGGCATACAGGCGTGCGAACGTGTCGCGATAACGCTGCAGCAACAACGGCCCGAAGCCGAACAGCTTGACCTCTTTGATATAGGTTTCATGGGAAAGCAGCGTTTCGATGTAGTTCTGCTGGCGACTTTCCGGGGCGCGGCGAGTGAACAAGCGGAAGGCATCGCCGGAAAAATGCGCTTCGGCAAAAAATACCGGCAAAGCGCCCAACACCAGAATCAGCAGCGCCCAGGGTGAGAAATGCACCAGCAGCACAGCGAAGCTGATCAGGGAAATCAGGTTCTGGGTCAGCCCTAGGGATTTGGTCACCAATGCCAGCGGCCGGGTCGAGGCCTCGCGGCGCACTCGCACCAGCTTGTCGTAGAACTCCGAGTCCTCGAACTGGCTCAGCGACAGGGTTTGCGCCTTCTCCAGAATGAGCGTATTGACCTTCTGCCCCAACTGCACCCGCAGCAACGACTGCTGGACCGACAAGGCGCGCTGAGTGCCGGCCAGCAAACCCAGCACGCCCGCTTCCATCAGCACATAACGCAACACTGGCCAGAGCGGCGCGGCGCCGGTGTCGGCATGCAGTTGCATGGCCGCGACCACCGCATCCACGATGCGCTGACCCAAAAAGGCGGCCAGCGCCGGTAGCACGCCCGCCAGCAAGGTCGCGACCACCAGCCCCAACGACAACCCCCGGGAAGTGGTCCAGACCAATCCCAGCGCACGGCGTGCCTGATCGAAAAATGCGGCGAAACGGCTGACAACGGGCATGCGCGGGAAAGCTCTCGGATAAAAACGATGGGATGAACGTCTATCGAACCCGGCGCAACGCAGAGGTTCAGCGGCTAAACTGGGACATCATAAGGCCGTCGCCGAATACCACACTCGATAAATCTCCATCAGTTGGAAGGTGTGCCATGAATGACTTTTACAATCTGCAACGCTTCGTCGACGCCCAGGCCCCTCTTTTCGAGCAAGTGCTGGCTGAGTTACGCGAAGGTAGAAAGAGGAGCCACTGGATGTGGTTCGTCTTCCCGCAGATCAGCGGGCTGGGCCGTAGCGAGACAGCCAGATTCTACGCCATCACCTGCCTTGAAGAAGCGCAGGCCTATCTGCAACACCCGGTATTGGGACCGCGTCTGGAGCTCTGTGCGCAGATCATCGAGCCTCAGGTGCAATGGACTGCCCGGCAGATCTTCGGCTCGCCGGACGACATGAAGCTGCACTCCAGCATGACGCTGTTCGCCGTGGCAGATCCGCAACGACGCATCTTCCAGAATGTGCTGGATACCTTCTTCGATGGCGTGCCGGATCCGTCAACTCTGGACAGACTCAACGCTTGACCCAGAGACCTTTGGGCTGAAAAAAAGCTGGCAAGGGAACTGGCTGTATGCCACCAATGTCATAGCGCTATCACAACAGAGATAGCATGGTTATGGCGAGCGGCCGACATTTTGAGATTCGATACGTTTTCAGGGGGGAAAGAAGAATCTTCGTTCAACCCGATTCAACGATGAGTGACTCCGATGCCTGGTTCTACGCCTGCCTGCACGCCCGAATAGGTGTGCAACACAATCTGTCAAACCAGCGTACCGAGCTGGAAGCGTTGCAACAGCACGCCGAGCGCGCGCAACTCAAGTTGGTCAAATGGGAAGAGCTGCCCTAGCCTCCAGCCCCTTTCGCAACTTTCTGCATACAACGTTCGCGCCGATCATCGACTCGCTGGGCAAACCAGGCTGTGGTGAGATTGCGCGTAATCTTCGGACTTTGCAGGGTGATGCCCGGCAGAATCGCCCGAGGCAGTGATTTACCCGCCGTAGCGTCGGCCAGGGCAAATACCCGCTCATACAATTTGGTGTCTTCGAACTCCAGCGTATCGCCCTGCTTGAGCTGGCTGAAGATCGCTGAGTTATTCATCTCCAGACGCTTGCTCAAGGCACGTATAGCCAGTTCGGTGGAACTGGGCGAGGTCGAGTCGTAGCGAATCAAATCGCCATCCAGTGCCAGCTTGATTCCGGTCGCCTGACTCACTGCGCTTTGAAACGCCGCATTGCGACTGGCATACCAGCCGGCGTTGAAGTCGGCAAAGCGATACAGCGGTGCCGGATAGTTGGCTGGATAACCCAGCAAGTGGGCGATGCCGAAGTACATGCCGCCGCGCCGACTGAACACCTCCTGGCGAATCGTCCCGGCCACCGGATACGGATAGCTTTTCGCCTGTTTTTCGGCGAAGGCAATGCTGACTTGCATCGGCCCGCCGGTGTGAACCGGGTTGAAATTGCCGAACAGGGTTTGCCCCATGGGCACCATGCCGATGAAGTCATCGAAAATAGCGCTGAGCTGTTTCTCGGTGCGCGCCGCATCCAGCCGCGCCGCGTACGATTTACCGTCAGGCGAACGAATCTGCAACGCAGTACGAATCAGCACGCCGGGAATATGCAGGCGGGCGGCACGACGGTCGATCTCGTTACGAGCGATCTTGCCCAGCCCCGGCACTGGCGGATCCACCTGAAAGGTTGACTCCTGCTCGGCGACGGCCAGCACCGAACATAAGTTCTGGGTCGTCGGTGCGATGTCCTGGGCAGTAAACGCAGTCTGGATATCCGCCGCCCAAGCCTCGCGCTCAGGAACCTTGGCCGGCATCAGGCGCAGGATTTGCGCACGGATTTGTCCGGGTGTCAGCTCCGGCCCTTCCTGGCTGCGCTGGGTGCCGCAAGCACTGAGCAACAGTGCGGCGGCCAGGCTCAGCAGCGGCTTGACGGACTTGCGGCCAAACCACGGCGCTTCGATATAAAACAGGAATGATCGATTCAGGTACATGCTTTCCCTGGCGCTTCAGTGAGGATGCCGTCAGCCGGAGCGTTGACTGACGTGAACCCAGTAGACCAGCGCCAGCGCGGGAATGTTCGGGAATATATTCCTGGCGCGAGCTACGCGTCAGAACACCGACCACTCGATCCGCTCGCTGAGTTTCTCCAGCGCCGCCATACCCGCCAGAGAATTGCCAGCGGGATTGAGTTCCGGCGACCAGACGCACACCGAGAACCGTCCCGGCACCACCGCCACAATACCGCCGCCGACGCCGCTCTTGCCCGGCAAGCCGACGCGATAAGCAAAGTTACCCGCTTCGTCGTACAAGCCGCTGGTGGCCATGATCGAGTTGAGTTGCTTGGTCTGCCGGGCGGTAAGAATCTGCTGGCCGCTGTGTACGCAGAATCCCTGGTTGGCAAGAAAGCCAAAGGCCCGCGCCAGATCGACGCAACTCATGCTCATCGCGCAATGGTGAAAGTAGCTGCGCAACACGTCTTCCACGTCGTTATGGAAGTTTTCGAACGACTTCATCAGATAGGCCGCTGCAGCATTGCGCGAGCGGTGCTGGTATTCGGACTCGGCCACTTTCGAATCGGAGATTACCTCCGGGTTGCCGCAGAGCCTGCGCACGAAGTCGCGCAAAGACAACGAAGGCGCGGCGAAGCGCCCCTGGTTGATGTCGCAGATCACCAGCGCCCCCGCGTTGATGAATGGGTTGCGCGGTCTGCCTCGCTCGAACTCCAGCTGCACCAGGGAATTGAACGGCTGACCGGACGGCTCATGGCCCAGCCGCTGCCAGATGTCCTCGCCCGAGTGGCCGATGGCCTGTACCAGGCTGAAGACTTTGGAAATACTCTGGATCGAGAAGCGCGTCGTGGCATCCCCGGCATAGTGCAATTCGCCATCATTGCTGTAGACCGCGATACCCAACTGATCCGGAGCAACGCCACCCAGTGCCGGGATGTAGTTGGCGACCTTGCCCTGACCGATCAGCGGCCGTACTTCATCGAGTATCTCGTTCAACAGCTTTTGCATGGATGCGCTCATTGTTCTTTGGGACCGCAAGCTAGACGACCAACGGTCGCAACGCATCACACCGGCAACTGCGGACAACCCCGCCGGTTCACTCAGCTCCGGTTGCTCAAACAGCTGCTAGGCTCGATCTGTACTCAATCGAGAGGGCTTTCTCGTGACTGCAAAAATCATGCAAATAACCCCGTGCGCAGGCTGGAATTTTATTCACAAGGACGGCCATTCCGGCAAACTTTACATCCACCCGGTCGCGGCCTGGGCGTTGCTGGAAAGTGGCGAAGTAGTGGGGATGATTTCCGGCGATACCAAAGAACCGATGACGCCGGGGAAAACCGCGATGCTGATTCAGCCGCCAGCGGTGGGCGGGTATTACGCGCCGGTGGAATCCTGAGGCGTTATTTGTGGGAGCGGGCTTGCTCGCTCCCACAGGTGAAATGCGGTCATCCCGTGGGACCGGATTTATCCGGGAAGGCGTCGGTGCAGACACCACATCTGCGGCGTCTGTGGGTTGCCCTCAAACATAGAATGTCCTACAGGAGGCATGCGTATTTATCCGTCTCGGGGTCAATGCGGCGTAGGGTTCCGCTCTTACGGCGGGTCCTGCAGCGTTATCACCCTCACTCCACGCGCTTGACCGATATCACCTCGAAATACTTGAATTTCTCCTTGGCCGCCGCCTTCTTCGCTTCCTGCTCGGCATCGAAGGTGCTCAAGGTCTTGGCGTCGTAGACGAACATCGTCTCCTCGCCTTCGAACACCTTGGTGCAGCGCATGGTTACCCGAAGTGCCGGCGATACACGCTTGGCTTTGGGACGCGGGGCTTCAGGCTTAACCTCGGGCTGAGGCGGCGCGATGATGAACTCGGGTTCAGGTTCCGGCGCAACGGTCGGCTCGAGGTCGAATTCGATGACCGGCTCAGGTTGTTCGGCGGGTTTGGCTGGCTCATCAAGGCCCAGCGCCCGGCGCATGTCTTCTTCAGTCAATCCCATACTCATGTCACTTATCTCTTTACCAAATAGCCGTAAGCGGAATGATCAACAGGAAGGCCCAAGAAAACAAGCCAAGGATCGCCGGTGACCGGATAAAAGTGTAAATCGATCCACAATATGCGGCCTTGGTCCCGGATGACGCCCATCAATCAACCTCCGGGCCATTGGCTCGTGACAACAGCGCCCTCGTCCACTAGATTAGGCGCCCCGAAAAGCTCAATGCCTTTCGCGCCTCAAACCCGGTTAACGAAATAGTGAAATTCAATGCCTGATTCCCATACAGAACACGCCGTGACCTCCGCAAAGCTCGCTTACGAAGATGCCATCAGCCTTTCCCAGCACGTGCCTCAGGCCAAGATCATCAGTGAAATGGTGCTTGATACCTTTCAGAGCGCCAAGGAAAGCGATCAGATTCGTCAGCTGCGCGCCGCAATTCGCCAGGCCCAGGACAGTCTTGATGACGACAAGGCCTACGAGTTGATGGGTGAACTCAAGCAGCTCAAGGATGCCGAGGCGTCCGACAGCGCGGCCCTGGCGGATTTGAGCACGCGGTTCTCGATCAGTCGCATCCTGTTCAGCTACAAGGATGACCCGGCATTTCAGGAGTTGGTGTATAGCCTGGCGCTCAAAGTGCTGAACCAGACTCATCAGGCAGTCAGCAATCCGAGTGCCGGCAAAAGCAAGGTCGCCCGGGCCAAGAAGGACGTCGAAGTGTTTTCCATCAGCAAGGATGGCCTCAGCGTCAGCCTGCCGATGCGCACGCCGCGCTCCCGGCCGAACGTCGACCGTGAAGCCTTCGAATTCCTCGGTTTCAGCTTTGTGGGCGAAGGCGACGAGGCGGAACTGGAAAGCGAAACCTTCGTCGATAACGAAGGCAACGAGTTACCGGTGACGCGCAAAAATATCATTACCGCTTTGCAACAGCAGAAGGCGTTTGACGGTTACAGCATCGCCTGACCGTCCTGAAACGCAAAAGCCCGGTCCTGCGACCGGGCTTCAGTAAACAAGCAGCTGATCAGACGCGCCGCACCACCAACTCCACCGCCGCAATCCGCTCTACGTCCTGATAGCCATCTTCAAGCAATTCTTCGCCGAAGACATCCGGATCAATCTCCCGATAGGTCCAGGCCCACGCCGGACCGGCAATATCATCTGCCACGGCCGCCAGGAACGGGTCCGCGCCGTCAACCATTGCCACGCCGGTGTACAACACCAACGCGCCACCCACCGCCAGCCGCTGCAATGACTCGCGCAGGATTCGCACCGACAGATCAGCACCCAGCGCATCGCCACCGTGCCGGTACGCTCGCTGGCGCGCGTCCTTCATGTAGGGCGGGTTGGCGACAATCAGATCGAACTCGCCGTCCACGCCTTGCAGAATGTCACTCTCCAGGCGCTCAACGTTGTCGACCCCGACTACCTCGGCATTGACCTGTGCAAAATGCAACGCCTTGGGGTTGATATCCACGGCAAACACTTGAGCGTGAGGTTGCGCACTGGCAATCACCAAAGCGCCTGCGCCGCTGCCGCAGCCGATGTCCACCGCGCGCTTGATGGGCGTGAAAGTCCTGCTCAACTGGTCGCGAATCGACTGCGCGAAACGGTAGGTATCCGGGCCGAAGAATACCGAATCCTCGTCCGTGGTCGGATACGCCGAATGCGCCAGCAGCAAATCTCCCAGGCTCGACCACCTGACACGACTGATAAAGCCGCGCGCGTGGGCGGCAACAATGCCAGCGGCGAGCAACTCGTCAAGTTCCGCAGCTGGAAATAACCTTTCAGAAAATGGCCGACTCCAGCCGAACACATCCCGCAACGATAACGCTGTTTGATTGCCTTCGCGCGCGTTGACCCGTTGATGAGTCAGCGGCGTAGGCGTGATAAAGCGGTAACCGCCAGCAATGAGGCGTTGCCCGAGTTTCACCAGCGCATCATGAGAAGAGCGCTGGAGTTTGACGTCCGATGTATCAATCACAAAAGCCTGGTTGGCGTTCATGCTCGCTCTCCCGTCAAACGCTCAGCCATGGCTTCGACATAGCGTTTGGTGGCGAACAGTCCGGCGGGAGTCGCGTGCCTGGCGGGCGACATGCGCTCGATCAGGACCTGCATCTTCTGCGCCGCCGTGGCGTTCTTGAAATCGGCCAACAAGCCTCTGACATCCGGATCGACATCTTCGAGCCGCGTGTGCTGGTCAGCTGTGCGCAGGCCATCGTTGCGCGGCGCCGACCTGAAACGCGCGCGGAAAGCGTCTGGTGTCCGCTTGCCCGAGCTCGCCTGCGCCGCCGTGGCGGACCAGTCGCCCGCGATCCAGTCATGCAGCACTTGCTTTTCATAGGCATTGAACACGCCAAACATGGCCGCGCCCGCGCCATCGATCAGCTGCCAGAAGCGACTCTCGGTCGGATCCTGATGGCGTTTGATCCAGCCACGATTTTCCAGCACGGCAAGGAACTCACCCATCTGGTCCGGCTCCGCCAGCCATTGGTTGACGGTCTTGCCATCCAGCCGGCAATAGTCCGAATGCATATGCTGACCAAAGGTCCGCTTGCGCTCCAACAGGGCGATCAATTCCTGCTCCAGATCAAACGCCCGGATCACTGCAGTGGTGCCTGGCCCCAATTCGTTGAGTCGATAACCGTTGGCAATGCGCTGATAGAAATCGTCACGCTGCTCACCCATGGGCAACAAGGCCAGGACGCTTTGCGCCGCCTTGCGCGCATGGCCGGTGCTGGCGTTGTCGATGGTGATGTGCAGCGTGAAATAGTACGGATCGATACCCAGCTCGTTCAGCTCGAACGAGGTGATCAGCAAGTGCAGCGGCAATTGTTCATAACCCAGGTTGTAACCGATCACTTCCGGGAGAAATTGCCCAGCCTGATTGCCGAGCGCCAACTGAATGGCCCCTTGTAAATAAGCTTCGTCATCGAGCCCGTCGCTTAAATCGCATTCCAGGTCCGCCAACAGTTTCTGATACAGCGAAACGTGGTTCAGCGCGGCATCGCCATCGCCCAGTTCTTCGAGATAGGTGCGGATCAGCCCATGAAACCGGTAATCAGCCCAATGCGGCAGCAACCCATACAGCCACGCCCCATCGACCCGTTTGGTCGGCGCGACATGTTGCAGGAAATACATCGCGTGGGCCTTGTTGGTAAAAAACCGGCGAGGCGCCCCGGCACGACGTTGTTCCAGATACGCTGAATACTGCTCGGCAACTTTGCCCACACCTTCGGCAATCCACTGCTCAAGATGTTCAGGCTGATCGGGCAGATCGCAGGGATGCATGTCAGCGAGTTGCAGCTGTTGGCGTAGAAAAGCTGCCGCCTGAGGATCATCCTGCAACATCGGACTGTGCATCAGCGCGTCATAGGTCGCCTTGTAATAAGTTTGCGCAGTTCGGTGAGGCTGAGAGAAAGCGGTCTCTGTCGGCATTTGAAGAGAGGTCATAAATACTTCCTGGCAGTTCCTGATACAAGCAAGACATGCTCACGCGCAGAGACTCACGCGAAAGCGCTTCTTTAAGTCGTTGTAAGAAGGAGTACTGGCCGTTTGGAAAATTCACCGCTCTTGATTGGGGTCCAGATGGATGGTCGAAGGCCACGCCGTCGCCCATCCGAATACAAGGCCTATCCGTAGATAAGCCATTCGTTCGCAGACAAACTGCCTTTCAGTGATCGAGCTCAGTCATGACTGGATGCGAACATGCTCACCGCTTGCACTGCATCACTGGTCCCGGTTCGAATTTGCAGGATAACCGTACCGGCCTGATCAGCGAGGCTGACGCCGCGTTGCGCGCCTTCCTGAGTGGCGTCCATACTGGCGACCGCATTACGGGTTTCGCTCAGGATCATGCCGATCATCTCGGCGATCTCCGCTGTCGAGCGACTGGTGCGCCCGGCCAGTTGCCGGACTTCATCGGCAACCACCGCAAAACCCCGGCCCTGATCTCCCGCCCGTGCGGCCTCGATGGCGGCGTTGAGGGCCAGCAGGTTGGTCTGGTCGGCGATGCCGCGAATGGTGTTGACGATGGCCGTGATCTGCTCGGAACGTTCACCCAGCTGGCCAACCAGTTTCGCCGAAGCGCCAATATTGTCGGCAATCTGGCGCATTTCCCGAGCGGTCTGTTGAATGACTTCCGCACCGTGCTCGGCGACTTTTTCCGTCTCGGCAGAAATATGGTAAGCGCGTGATGCGCCACGGGAATCCGCCTCGAACTTTTCGACCCGATCGCTGATATCGGCGGCAAACTTGACGATCTTGTAGAGTTTGCCGTCAGCGTCGTACACCGGATTGTAAGAAGCTTCCAGCCAGACCACGCGCCCATTCTTCGCCAGTCGCTTGAATTGCCCACTGAAAAACTCACCGGCATTCAGTCGACGCCAGAAGTCGGTGTACTCGGCACTGTTGACCAGACTTGCCTCACAGAACAGGCGGTGTTGCTTACCCTTGAGTTCGGCCGCCCCATAACCCATCACTTTCAGGAAGTTGTCATTGGCGACCAGGACATTGCCGCTCAGATCAAACTCCACGACCGCCATGGCCCGATCAAGGGCGGCCAGCTTGCTACGGGTTTCGGCTTCCTGGCTCACCTTGGCGGTGACGTCCAGCGCATACTTGACCACCTTCAACACCTTGCCCCGTTCATCCGTTACCGGGTTGTAGCTGGCCTCAAGCCAAATGTTCTGCCCCCGGCCAGTGACTCGCTGGAAGGTACCCGAAACATATTTGCCGGCCCTGAGCTGCGCCCAGAACTCGCTGTATTCCTTGCTGCGCGTCAGGTTCGGCGAACAAAAGTCCTGGTGGGACTTGCTCAGCAACTCATCCTCGCGATAACCCATGGTCTTGAGAAAATTGTCGTTGGCGCGCAGCACTTTACCGGTGAGGTCGAACTCCACCACCGCCATCGAACGCTCAAGTGCCGCAATCAGTCCTTTGAACTCCACAACCTCGGCCGTCCTGGCCGCCAGTTCGTTTTTTAGAAGTGTGTTGAACATGACGTACCCTCAGCGATAGCAGAAACCAGCGAGCTCTTAACGTAACTATCGGCGGGGAGTGGGCGAACTGAAGCAGACCTAAACAGTTAAGAATTGACGTCAACCATAAGTTATTAGCCAGCTAACAACTTACAGTGACTAAGTTACCGCGAGATAGCGCTTATGATTGTTAAACCGATTGTTACTCATCAGACATCGCATAAGACTTGTATTGGGAAGCATTCCGCGAGGCTTGGTTTTGGATACACGACAGTGCCGCGCCAGGCTGCGGTTGTCATGACCTGATCCGCAGCGAGCGATCAGTCTTTTCACATACCGATAATGGCTTCAAGCCGCCACCCAATTAGCGCCAAGCGCATATTATCAGGCTAAGTTATTAACTTGATGGTTGAACATGCCTTGCATCAGGTTTGCCCTGCGACCTTGTCAACCACAGCTATCCTGCCTGCAGTCGCCCCTGCCATTCCTCCTCGCTGATTACCTCCTGAGTCATTTCGACGAACACCTTTGCCAGTGCGCTGGGGACTTTTTCGGTGGGCAGGATGGTAAAGCCAAAAAACGGAATCACGCAGGTCAACGGCCGGAAAATCAGGCCGGGCGGTGCGTCGAGGGTCGACAGCGGATTGGCGATCGACACGCCCATGCCTTGGGCGACCAGGGCGCAAAGGGTCATGCTGTACGGGGTTTCGATGCTCAACTGACGGCTTACGTCGGCGCGCTCGAAGGCTTCGTCGATAAGGCGACGCGTGCGGTCGACGGCGGACAGGGAAATAAACGGCTCGCCACGCAAGTCTTCAAGGCTGACTCGGTTTTTTACTGCCAAGGCATGGCCCGTGGGCAGTACTGCAACGCCTGGCAGCTGATACAACTGTTGCGCATGCACGTTGGGCGATTCACCAATGCTCGACGCGTAACCGATGTCGCAATAGCCCACTGACGTCCAGCGCCGGACCGTGGCTTCGCTGCGCATTTCCAGCAAGATTGCCACTTGCGGGTAGCGCTTCTTGAAGCGTTTGATCACGCGCGGCAACAGCCCTGCGATGGCCGGAATCGCCGCGATGCGCAAACGACCGGTACCCGAAACGCGAATCTCGTGGGCGGCCTGATTCAGATACGCCAGCCCGCTGAAACTGTGCTCGACCTCCCGATAGAACGCCGAGCCCTCATCGGTAGGCGTCAGGCGACTCGCGCCGCGCACGAACAGCTTGAACTGCAAACGCTCTTCAAGCTCGGTCACCAGCCTGCTGATGCTCGGTTGCGAGGTGTGCAGTTCACGCGCTGCGGCAACCATGGTGCCGAACATCATGACCGCCCGAAATGCTTCAACCTGACGCAAGTTCATGCCATAGACCTATATCACTGGTGAATAGCACACTTGAATATAACAATTGGACTGCATTGCCAAGTCGATCAACACTGAAATCGTTCAGCACATACCCCACCTGGTCGCCGCGGAGTACCTCATGACATATTCAGGTTTGAGCACCACCCTGACTGCTTGCGCTCTGGCGTTGGGCATTTCTGCTGTTAGCGCCGCCGAATTGCCCGCGCTGCCACCGGAAATCGCCGCCAAGGGCGAACTCAAGGCAGGCGTGCGCTGTGACCAGCCACCGTTCGGCTTCAAGGATCAAAACGGCGGCTTTGCCGGTGTGGAAGTCGAGATCGCGCGGCAAATCGCTGAGTACGCCTTTGGCTCCAAAGACAAAGCGATTCTCACCTGTGTCACGGCCGAGAGCCGCATCCCGCAGTTGATGGGCAACAAGGTCGACATGCTGGTGGCGACGCTGGGCATTACCCCGGAACGTGAGCGAGTCGTGGCGTTCAGCAAGCCGTATCGCTGGGACAGCAGCGACATTCTGGTCAAGAACGACAGCCAAACCATCGCCGACCTGGACGGCAAGACCGTCATCGCCCTCAAAGGCTCGACCCAGACGAACACGCCAGCGGCGTGCAGCTGACCAATCTAAACAGCTCGTCGGAAGCCTTGATGGCATTCCAGCAAGGCCGCGCCGACGGCTACGCCCACGATACCGCCACGCTGGTGATGATCGGTGCCCGGGACAAAAGCGTGCGCCGCATCGGCCAGCCTTATGGCATTTCCGAAGCCGCGATTGGCCTGCGCAAGAACGAAGCGGCATGGCTGGCCTATGTGAACGCGGCACTGGCACGCATGCAGGAACAGAATCTCTATAGCGGCTGGATCAAGGCCGTAGCGCCAGAAGGCACCGAGCAGTTCTACCTCGATGGCTTCACCAAGCCGACACCGGTCGCCAACCTGTAACGGCTGATCACCGCTGGCCAGAGGAACGCGCTCATGGATTTCGACATGCACTACCTGTTGCAACAGTGGCCGGCCTTGCTCAAAGGCGTCGGGGTTACGCTCAACGTCAGTCTGGTGGCGATCGGTCTGTCGCTGGTGATTGGCCTGGTCGGCGGCACCCTGCGCTATTTGCAGGTGCGTTGGGCGAGTCCGCTGATTGCCGGTTATGTCGAATTCATCCGTAACACGCCGTTGCTCGGCCAGATGTTTTTTATCTACTACGGACTGCCGGGGCTGGGCGTCCCGGTTTCGCTGTACTGGTCGGGCGTGTTGACCCTGACGCTCTGGGCCGGCGCTTATCAGATTGAAAACTTCCGCGGCGGCCTTGCTTCGGTACCGGCCGGGCTGCGCGAAGCGGCGACGGCCATGAGCCTCAATCGCTGGCAGTTCATGTGGCTGATCGCACGCCCTATCGCCCTGCGCACCAGTTTGCCTTCGCTGTTGAACACCACGGTTTCCCTACTGAAAAACTCGGCCTTCCTGCAAGCCATCGGCCTTGCGGAATTGACCTATGTCGCGGTGAACAAGATCGCCTCGGACTTCCGCACCCTGGAAATGCTCGCCGCCATGTGCGTGCTGTATCTGGCGCTGGTCGGGGCGCTGGCACTGGCTTCGGCCTGGCTCGAAGCGCGGCTGCACAAGCCGTATCGCACCTGAGGGCTGACCATGAACTTGTTGATTAATAACGCAGGCTTTTTCCTGCAAGGTTTGCTGACCACCCTGGCGCTGGCTGGCGTGACACTGGCCGGTTCGACCCTGATCGGTGTGCTGGTCGGCGCGATCGCCAGTTCACGCTTCGCCCCGCTGCGCTGGCTGATGCGCGCATACATCGAATTGCTGCGCGGCATCCCGCTGATCGTGAACATCTTCTTCGTGTTTTTCGGTGCGCCACTGCTGGGGCTGGATTTCTCGCCGTTCACTGCGGTCACCCTGGGTTTGTCGCTGTGGGGCGGCGCGAATGCCGCCGAACTGGTGCGCGGTGCACTCAATGCCGTACCGCTGCATCAGGTCAACAGTGGCCGGGCGCTGGGTCTCAAGGGCTGGGAAGTGCTGCTGTTCATCAGTGGTCCGCAAGCCTTCAAACATCTACTGCCCGCCTATGTCGGCCTGCTGACGCTGTTGCTGCAATCCACCACGTTGGGCGCCATCGTCGGCGTCGGGGAGTTCTTCCGGGTCGGCCAATTGGTGGTGGAACGCACGTCAATGATGGACGGCTACAACCCGGCACCGGCGGTGTATGCGCTGATCCTGCTGGTGTACTTCCTGTTGTGTTCGGTGCTCACGGCACTGGGCCGACGCCTGGAACGCAAGCTCAAGCACGAACGCGTGGCACTGGCCCCGACGCCAGAGAACACCCCTGCGCTGACGCCCAACTGACGCCTACAGGAAGCCTCCCATGTCCGAGACAACTCACCTGCCCTTGCTGCGCCTGCGCGGTTTGCACAAGCGCTTCGGGACGCTCGAAGTGCTCAAGGGCATCGATCTCGATGTACAACCGGGCAGCGTCATGGTTCTGATCGGACCCAGCGGTTCGGGCAAGAGCACATTGATCCGCATGCTCAACGGCCTGGTCCAGCCCGATCAGGGCACGCTGGAGCTGCGCGGTCAGAGTCTGAATATCCATAGCGAACGGGCGTGGCAAAAACTGCGTCTGGAAGTGGGCATGGTGTTTCAGGATTACACGCTGTTCCCGCACCTGAACGTTCTCGACAACATCACCCTGACGCCGGTGCGGCGCAAGCTCTGTAGCCTGGCCGAGGCGCAAGCCGACGCACGAAAACTGCTGGCCAAAGTCGGTCTGGAGCACAAGGCGGATGCCTGGCCAAGCGAGTTGTCGGGTGGTCAACAACAACGCGTGGCCATCGTCCGCGCCCTGGCCATGCGCCCCAAGGCCATGCTTTTCGACGAACCCACCTCGGCCCTCGACCCGGAAACCATCGGCGATGTGCTCAAGGTGATGCGCGATCTCGCCGACGAGGGCATGACCATGGTGGTGGTGACCCACGAAATGCGCTTTGCCCGTGAAGTCGCGGACCAGGTGGTGTTCATGGCGGGCGGCAAAGTGGTCGAGCAGGCCCCGCCGCAGGTCATGTTCAGCGCCCCGCAGGACCCGCACACCCGTCAATTCCTGTCTTCTTTCATCACTGCCGGAAACTGAGCCATGCCTTCGATCTATTCAGCCGACTTCAAGACCACGCCCTACTGGTGGGAGGCGGCCTCCCCGGAAACCCACAATGACCTGCTGCCTCAGCGCGTCGAGATGCTGATTGTCGGCTCCGGCTTTTGCGGGATGGCGGCGGCCATCGAACTGGCCCGGGGCGGGGTGCAAGTGCTGGTGATGGATGAACTGGCGATTGGCGCCGGCGGCAGCACGCGCACCGGCGGCATGGTGTCCGGCGGGCAGAAGCTGGTGATCGGCGGCGCGATCAAGGGCGTGGACGAGGCCCGCAAGGCGCGCTTGCTGAAAGACTCCCTGGCCTCGTTCGATTACCTGAAACGTTTTGTCGGCGAAGACCAGCTCGATGCCGATCTGAACATCAGCGGGCGTTTCTTCGGCGCGATCAGCCAGCGTCATTACGAACAGTTATGCCGCGATGGCGAGTTGCTGGGTACCCACACCGGAGTGACCGTGCACGAAATCCCCAAGGCCCGCCAGGCCGAAGTCAGCGCCACCGAGTTCTACAAGGGCGGCATCGTCATCGATGAATACGGCGGCCTGCATGCAGGCAAGTACCATGCGGCGCTGCGCAAGCTCGCCACGGCCCTGGGCGTGAAGTTCGCGTCCCATGCGCGGCTGGAAAAAGTCGAAGAGCAAGGCCTCACCAAGCGCGTCGTCACCAGCCGGGGCACCTTGATTGCCAGGACAGTCTTCATCGCCACCAACGGCTACACCTCGAACGCGACGCCTTACCTGGGCAAGCGGATCATCCCGGTGCGCAGCTATCAGATCACCACCGAACCGCTGCCGACGGCGCTGATGGACGAAATCAACCCGCGCCGCCTGATGATCACCGACAGCCAGCGCGAAGTGATCTACACCCGACCTTCCCCTGACGGCACACGGGTGATGTTCGGTGCGCGTCCGGGTGCGTTCGAAATGGACGAACGCGAGGCCGCGCCGCATCTGTACGCCAAGATGCTGGAGATCTGGCCGCAGCTGGAAGGCTATCAAGTCACCCATTGCTGGCATGGCCAGGTCGGCATGACCTTCGACAAGATCGCGCACATGGGCGAGCACGACGGCAGCGAGCATGCCGTGGGCTGCAACGGCAATGGCGTCGCCTTGATGACCTATCTGGGTTATCAGTTCGCCCGCAAACACCTGGGCACGCTGGAGCAACCCTGCGAGTTCGACAACCCGCAGTTCCCCGGACACCTGCTGTATCAGGGCAAAGCGTGGTTCCTGCCGATCGTCAGCGGCTGGTATCGCGGCCTGGATTACCTCGATCGTCGCCGCAACTAACGTCCGCCAGGACAGCTGGAGAATGCCGCCTATACTGCAAACCACCTACCTCTGAACCCGTCCCCCGGGCACGGAGGCCTGCATTTCCAACAATAAAAAGCAGAGGTGGAACATGGTCTGGCAGCAAGTCTACGATCCGTTCAGTAACCCGGTGCTTTCCACCATCATGGCCGCCGTGCCGGTGGTAGTCATGCTCGCTGCGTTGGCGTTCTTTCACATCAAGGCACACATTGCAGCACTGTTGGCACTGGCTTCGGCTCTGTTGATCGCGATCTTTGCGTTTGGCATGCCCGCCACCATGGCCGGTTCAGCAGCGCTGTTCGGGGCGGCCAACGGCCTGTTGCCCATTGGCTGGATCGTGCTCAACATCATTTTTCTGCACCGCCTGACCACCGAGAACGGCTCGTTCAAGGTGCTGCAAGACTCACTGGCGCGCATCACCGATGACCGACGCCTGCAATTGCTGCTGATCGCCTTTTGCTTCGGTGCGTTTTTCGAAGGCGCAGCCGGATTCGGAACGCCGGTGGCGGTGACCGGGGCCATCCTGATCGGCCTGGGGTTTTCGCCCCTTGCGGCGTCGGGCCTGGCGCTGATAGCCAATACCGCGCCAGTGGCCTTCGGCGCATTGGGGACGCCGATCATCACGCTGGCCAAGGTGACCGGGCTGGATGAAATGGAACTGTCGATGATGGTCGGCCGCCAGCTGCCGTTTTTCTCGGTACTGGTGCCGTTCTGGCTGATCTGGGCGTTTGCCGGCTGGCGCAAGATGCTGGAAATCTGGCCGGCGATCCTGGTCGCGGGTGTCAGCTTCGCCGTGCCGCAATTCGTCGTCTCCAATTACCATGGGCCGATGCTGGTGGATGTCATCGCGGCATTGATTTCCATGGCTTGCCTGACCGGGTTTCTCAGGGTCTGGAAACCGGCCACGATCCATACCTCGGCCGCCTTGTCGGGACGCGTGGACAATTCGCGAATCGACGAAGATCCGGATGAAAAACCCACCCCCACCTTTGCCACCGACGCCAAGCCGGCAGTGATGCGCGCCTGGATGCCGTGGATCATTCTCACAGTATTCGTGTTCGCCTGGGGCACGCAAAGCTTCAAGTCGATGTTCGACACACGCCAGGCGATGAACGTGCAAACCGGCGCGGCCATGCTTGACCCGCAAGGCAAGCCGGTGCGCGAGGCCAACCCGTTCTTCTCGCCCGCCGTGACCTTCGGCACATTGCATCAGCAGGTCGAAAAAGTCCCGCCGGTGGTGCCGCAGCCGAAAACCGAGGAAGCGGTGTACAAATTCAACTGGTTCACCAGCACCGGCAGCGGCATCCTGCTGGCGGCGATTCTCGGTGGACTGCTGATGGGTTATTCCATCCCGCAACTGGTCAGGCATTACCTGAAAACCATCTGGGTGGTGCGCTATTCGCTGATCACCATTGTGGCGATGCTCGCCCTGGGATTTTTAACGCGATATTCAGGACTGGATGCGACCATGGGCCTGGCCTTCGCCGCCACCGGGATTTTTTACCCCATGTTCGGCACGCTGCTGGGCTGGCTCGGGGTTGCCCTGACCGGCTCGGATACCGCTTCGAACGTGCTGTTCGGCGGCTTGCAACGGGTCACTGCAGAACAACTGGGGCTCAGCCCGGTATTAATGGCGGCCGCCAACAGTTCCGGTGGCGTGATGGGCAAGATGGTCGATGCGCAGTCCATTGTCGTCGCCTCCACTGCAACCCGCTGGTACGGCCATGAAGGGGAAATCCTGCGTTACGTGTTCTTCCACTCCATCGTCCTGGCGATTCTGGTCGGTGGTCTGGTGACCTTGCAGGCGTATGTCGCGCCGTTCAGCGACATGGTGGTCGGCGGACGCTGAAATACCGGACTGCACGCCTTGCTGATCCAGTCCGGTCAGCAAGGCGTGCGCAAGCTCAGGGGTGCGCTACCAACGCGGTCGCCAGTGCCGGATCGCGGCTATACACATCCGGGATATACAGCAGTTGACCCTGGCTATCGACCTGGGCGGTCCAGTAAGTCAGGAGAATCGGCACGGGCTTGGTCAGCCTGAATTCGTGGGTGATGCCGGTGGTCAGCAACACCTCGGTTCGCTCACGATCCACCGGGCCCAGCAGCATGTCGCGCAGGCGCAGCGGCTCCTCGACCCGCACGCAGCCGGAGCTGAAGGCGCGCGGGCCTTTGCTGAACAATGCCTGGCTGGGCGTGTCGTGCAGGTAAACCGAATAAGGGTTGGGAAAACGGATGACGATCTTGCCAAGCGGGTTTTTCGGCCCGGCATCCTGCCGCAACAGGATGTTGCCCGGATTGTCCCAGTCGATTTGTTCAACGGCCAGAGGATTGCCGTCCAGGTCCAGCACTTGCAGATTGTGTTTGAGCAGGAAGCCATGATCCCGGCGGATTTCCGGCAATTTGTCTTCGCGCAGAATGGTCGGTGGAATCGTCCAGGTCGGGTTGAGCGTCAAGCGCGTGACCACGGATTTGAGCAGCGGAGTCTGTCGCTCGGCACGCCCGACCTGGGTGCGGGTTTGCCAGACCGGCACCCCGCCCTTGTAGACGCTTAGTTGGGCGGCTGCGACGTTGACCAGCACGCTGTCGGGTTCCAGATCCTGAGCGAGCCAGCGAAAGCGTTCAAGGTTAACCCGCAGTTGTTCGCGACGCATCGCCGGGCTGACGTTCAATTCAATCACGGTTCCCTGGCCGATTACGCCATCGGTTTGCAGCGAATGATTGAGCTGAAAGCTTTTCACGGCATTCACCAATGCCGGGGCATAGCTGTTGTCCGGACCCGCAAACGGGCTGCTCAGATAGCCTTCGCTGAACAACCGCTGGGCCAACTGAGGGATTCGCGCATCCTGCATGCCGGGGCGCAGCAAGGGGCCGCTGTCGAGGGGCTTCCAGTTGAGCAACGCCAGGTGCCGCTGCTGGGCATAAACGCGGCGCAGATTCTGATACTGCTCAAGTCTCGGACGCGCCTGGCGAAACGCACCGGCCATGTCTTGCAAACCGGGGCCGGCAATGGCCAATACTTGCGGGGCGCGATCAGGCAAGAACTCGCGGGAACGCCAAAGCGGCTCGAAACGCGCTTGCAGCAATCGGCCGTAACGCAGGTCCTGCAAGGCTTGCAAATACTGCTGGCTGGTATTGAGGTCGGCACAGACCGAATCAGTGGGGCCCGGATCGGCAGGTTTGGCGTAATCAGCCGGGTTGAGGCCGTCGTCCGCCAATTGCCGAATCTCCGCCTCCAATAGCGCCAGGCGCCCTTGGCCAGACCAGACCGGCAAGTAGCCTTGCTGCTGATAAAAGGCCTGCAAGAGACTGAGCGCCGGCATGTCCAGACGCGCAGCCAGAACAGGACATTGCACAGGCAATTGGTTGAGCGCCAATTGCACCGGGTTTAATTGCACCGGGCTTTGCGCTTCGACGAGCCCATCCTGGGCAGTCGCGACCAATGGCGCAGCGAGCAGGCAAATGCTCAAGTAATATGCACGTTTTTTGACCAACTACTTTACTCCAATCCATGGCCGTCGATTTGACGGAATACCAACAGGAATCAGAAGCCGCTCACTGGCGAGGACTCCCTGCACATGCTGACCTTCATGCGCCGACTCTGTCTGGCAGCTATTACCCTATGCGCAACCTGCGGTCCAGCCCTCGCCGCCGGCACCAATAATCAGATTCTTTACAGCAAGCTCACCCAAGCCGCCCCGGAACTCAACCCCACAGTGCTGAAAAGCGCCCTGAATGCGGTGCAATGCGCAGTCAGCAGTGGTGACAGACAAGCCAAACATCTGGCCGTTATTGACTATTCCCAGCCCTCCACCGCTCGTCGGCTATGGATTTTCGACCTGACCAAACGGACATTAGTGCTGCGCGACCTGGTGGCCCACGGACAAAAATCCGGCGAGAACTTTGCCACACAGTTTTCCAACCGCCTGGGCAGTTATCAGTCCAGCCTGGGATTATTCCGCACTCAGGAAAGCTACGAAGGCAGTCACGGTTATTCACTGCGCATGGACGGTCTTGAACCGGGTTTCAATGATCGCGCCCGTGATAGAGACATCGTGATTCACGCCGCCGACTATGTGAACCCGTTGTGGAGCGAACGCCAGGGTCGTATCGGGCGCAGCCAGGGCTGCCCGGCCGTGCGCCCGCAAGTGGCGCGTCAGGTGATCGACAAACTCAAGGATGGCCAATTCATGTTCGCCTGGTACCCAGACCAGCGCTGGCTGAAATCTTCGGCGTACCTGAATTGTCAGTCACGGCAGATGGCGAGTCTGCCGACGATGAAAGGCGGCTAGGCTTCGCGTGTGGGACCGGATTTATCCGGGAAGGCGGCATTCCTGACGACGAAGATGCGGCGGATGTAACGGCCTCTTCCCGGATAAATCCGGTCCCACGGTTCCTCATAAGTCAGATGGCTATGTGTTTTACGGCTTACTGCTTCTGCTTACTACGACGCGGGCGCGATATTACTGACTCAATATTCTTGCGCCCGATCAGCTTCGGCTGTTCGGCGGATTGCTCGTCTGCCAACCATTTGAACATCACCAGGCAATCGACCAGGCCCAAGCGCGCGTGACGATAAGCGCGCGGCAGGCGACCGACCACGTCGAAGCCGAGTTTTTGCCAGAGCGCGACCGCCACCTCATTGCTCGCCACTACTGAATTGAATTGCATGGCCAGGAAGCCCGCGTCGGTTGCAACGCGCTGGGAGTGTTTGCACATCAGGCGCGCGACGCCCTTGCCGCGAGCCGCTTCGGTGACCATGTAGCCGCAATTGCAGACATGCTTACCGGGGCCGGCGGCGTTGGCCTTGAGGTAGTAACTGCCCAGCAACTCACCCTCTTCTTCGGCAACGAAGGTGTGCAAAGGCAGCTCCAGCCACAGCTGCAAAGCCCGCTCCCGGCTGAGTTCGGGGTCATAGGCGTAGGTCTCTTGCGCACTGACCACGGTGTGAAAAGTGGGCCAGAAGCGCTCGAAGTCTTCGGCAGTCATGGAGCGGATATGGATCATCAGAACAGCCTTGAACGGTCAGTGAAGCGGCAATCTTCGGGATTCAGGCTGCGGTTGGCAAGTCAGCCGCTCAATTGCACCTCAATCATGCGAACAAGGCCATGGGCAAATTCGATCCCGGCCCCTTATGATTGGTCCCATGACGACCCCTCTGCCGATCCGTCCACCCTGCCCGCCCGGCGCCTGCGATTGCGGGCGCGACTCGCTGCTGGAAACCCCGGGCGCGGACTTGCGCGTGCTGCTCCTCAATCGCGCGGAAGAAAAGCGCCTGCTGGATCGACTGGAAAACCTGCAAAGCCTTGCCGATCTTGAACGGTTGCAAGGGCGGATTTATGAACAGTTGGGCGTGCGCGTGCATATCGAGCCAGGCTTCAATGAAGTGCGCACCATGCGCGGCATCGGTATTACCTTGAGTGAACGGCCTGGCCTGTGCCGCAAGACCCGGCAGTCGATCCCGGCCGCGATTCGCCGGGGGCTGGAAAAGCACCCGGAAATCGCCTACGAACTGCTCAACGCCAACGACCTGTTGCGTGATACCTGAGTCTCATCCGGCCGAATGAACGCCTTCGGCTGTTGCCAGTGGCTCCGGTTTCGCCGCAGGCTCCTTGAGCAGCGTGAAGTACGCCACCGCCGAGCACGCGGCTACCACTGCGCTGATCACAAACGCCGAGGAGAACGAGCCGCTCTGCTGCACGCTGAAGCCGGTGAGAATCGGCGCGATGGAACCTGCCAGATAACCGCCGAAATTCTGGATCGAACCGAACGATGCGACCCGTTCCGACGGCACGATGGTATTGACGATCATCCACGCCGTGGCGCTGGAAATGTTAATGAAAAACATCGTCAGGCACAGCAGCACCACGCACGCCACCGCGTTGGTGGTGAACGCCACGATCAGGGTAAACAGCGCGCCGCCGAGCAAGCCGATGATCACCATCAACTTGCGGCTGGCGAGTACGCGCATGCCCCGCGCAACCAGCTTGTCGCATACCTTGCCGGCAACGATGGTCCCCACGGCGCCGAACAGATACGCCAGCGATACCACCCAGGCGGTGCGATACAGATCCAGACCGTGCTCGCGCTCAAAGTAACCGGGCAACCAGGTCAGGTTGAGCCAGATCATGTAGATCACGCCCATGAATCCGAGAAAAGCACCCCAGGTATTGCGGTCCCTGAACAATGCGGTCCAGCGCACTTTCGGCCCGGTAGTTTGCTTGACCTGGGCAGGCACCGGTTCGGCGCGCCCGGTTTCGGCCATGTATTGAGCCTTGCTCTTGTAGAAGGTAAACCAGCAGGCGGCCAGTATCAGACCGATGATGCCGGTGAGCACAAACATGCCGCGCCAGCCCAGATGAACCATGAACAAGGTCAGCAATGGCGGCGCAAGACACGGCCCGATGCAGGTTGAGGACCAGACCCAACCGGTTGCCGTGCCGCGCTCCTTGGTATCGAACCACTCCGACAGCGCTTTGGCCGCTGACGGAAACACCGGCGCTTCGCCGATCCCCAGCAATACCCGCAAGCCCACCAGATGCCCGTAGCTGCTGAACAGGCCGAACGCAGCCTGAGCAATTGACCAGACGATCAGCGAACCGCCCAGCGCCAGCTTGCTGCCCAAGCGGTCGATCAAGGCGCCAAGGGGCAACTGCGAGAATGCGTAGGCGACGGAAAAGGCCGACAACATGATGCCCATTTGCATCGGGCTGATTGCCAGGTCTTTCTGGATGGAAGTATTGGCGATGGACAGCGCACTGCGGTCCAGGTAGTTGACTACGCCAATCAGAAACAGGAACAGAATGGTCAGCGTCTTGTAGCTTTTTATTGTTCTCATGCGCGCCTCTGTTGAGCGGTTGACGCCCCTACCGTGGAGGTGGAGCGTCGGTCACTCTAGTAGGCCGATTGCCAGCTGCCCAATGACGAGATTCAATCAAACGATAACCAACGGTTATCAAGGTGTCTGGCGTGCGCTGCGCAGGGCATCTGCGCCCGCCAGCAGCTCTTCGATGAAGGCCTGCGCGGACCAGCCGGGCGTCTCGTTGCGCCGGGTAATGATCCCGTAATCAGCCAGCACCAGCGGGAACGGCAGCGCCAGGCGGGTCAGGCGACCGGCCTGAATATCCGGCCCGACCATGGATTCGGCGAGCATTGCGACCATGGGTGCGGTTTGCAGGAGTTGCAGCGTGGTCTGCATTGAGCTGGTCTCCACGGTATTTTCCGGGGTCTGCATGCCCGCCTCGGCAAAGGCTCGTTCCAACCGGGCGCGCATGGGGGTGCCCGCCGGATAAACGATCCACGGCCAGCTACCGAGCTCGGCCAGTGGCAATTCCCGCGCACCGGCCAACGGATGCTGGCTGCCGGTGACCAGGCACAGCGGCTCCGGCGCCAATGCCTGAAAGTCGAACAGTTTGCGATGACTGTCCAGTGTGAACCGGGCGATAACCAGATCCAGTTGCTTGTGTTCGAGCATACTCAACAGATTGGCGCTGGTGCCTTCCAGCACATCCAGCGCCAGCAGCGGCCAGCGTTGCTTGATGCCGACAATCGCGGCGGGGAGCGCCACCGAAGTGGGCGCAAAGATGGTGCCGATCTTCAGCAGGCCGTGCCCGCCCTGACGCAGATGATTGACCTGGCCGACGAAATGTTCGGCATCGTTCAGGGCAATCTGCGCATAGCGCGCGACATGGCTGCCCAGATCGGTGGGCGACATGCTGCGCGGCAGACGCTGAAACAAGTCAAAGCCCAGTTGTTTCTCGACCTCACGCAGCATTTTGCTGACCGCCGGCTGGCTGATATTCATCGCCTGCGCCGTGGCGTGCATGTTCTGCGTGCGGGCCAGGGTATCGATCAACACCAGATGACGGAACCTCAGCCAATTGCACAGCTGTTTGAAGCCGACGTCCGCCATTCGATAACCTCCAGTTATTAAGCCTTGAGAATATCTCATTGGAGATTATCGGCAAGTCGCCCTAGGGTTATGTCCGGCGTATTTAATAACAACAATGGATATCCACCATGAACCTCGCCAATAAACGCGTTTTGATTACCGCTGCGGCACAAGGCATCGGCCGGGCTTCGGTCCTGGCTTTCCAGGAGGCCGGTGCCCAGGTGATCGCCACCGACCTGCACATTGAAGCGTTGCAGGACATCCCCGGCATCCAGGTCCTGCAACTGGACGTGACACAGCCCTCGGCCATCGACGCCATCGCCCAACAGGTGGGCACGCTGGACGTGCTGTTCAACTGTGCTGGCTACGTGCACAGCGGCGCATTGCTCGATTGCGACGAACAGGCCTGGCAGTTTTCCTTCGACCTCAACGTTACCGCCATGTACCGGATGATTCGCGCGTTCCTGCCCGGCATGCTCGCGGCGGGCGGCGGCAGCATCGTCAACATGGCCTCGGTGGCTTCCAGCGTCAAAGGCGTACCCAACCGCTTCGCCTACACCGCCAGCAAAGCCGCTGTGATCGGCCTGACCAAATCAGTGGCCACCGATTACGTCAGCAAAGGCATTCGCTGCAACGCCATCTGTCCCGGCACGGTCGACTCACCTTCCCTGCGCCAACGTATTGCTGAACAGGCGCGCGCCCAAGGGCGTACGGAAGCGGAGGTCTATCAGGCTTTTGTTGATCGCCAACCCATGGGCCGCATCGGCACCGCCGAAGAAATTGCCCGCCTGGCGTTGTATCTGGCCAGCGACGCCAGTGCTTACACTACCGGCGGCGTGCACGTCATCGATGGCGGCATGAGCGTCTGACCCCTTTTCAACTCCATTCAGGAATCCTCTATGAAACTGCTGCGTTATGGCGATAAAGGCCAGGAAAAAGCCGGTCTGCTCGATGCTCAAGGACAGATTCGCGATTTGTCGGCCCACATTGCTGATGTGGCCGGCAAGGCTCTGGAGGCTTCCAGTCTGGAAGCGCTGAGCAAGCTCGATCCTGAAAGCCTGCCCTTGGTGAGTGGCTCGCCGCGCATCGGCGCATGCGTCGGTCAGGTGGGCAAATTTGTTTGCATCGGCCTCAACTATGCCGATCACGCGGCAGAATCGAATATGCCCGTGCCCGACGAACCGGTGATTTTCAATAAATGGACCAGCGCCATCAATGGCCCGAACGATGACGTGCAGATCCCGCGCGGCTCGACCAAGACCGACTGGGAAGTCGAGCTGGGCGTGGTGATCGGCAAGGGCGGTCGGTACATCGACGAAAGCAACGCCATGGACCACGTTGCGGGCTATTGCGTCATCAACGACGTGTCCGAGCGCGAATGGCAGCTTGAACGCGGCGGCACCTGGGACAAAGGCAAGGGTTTTGACACCTTTGGCCCTATCGGTCCATGGCTGGTGACCCGCGATGAGATCAGCGACCCGCATCAGCTCGATCTCTGGCTGGAAGTCGATGGCCATCGTTATCAGAACGGCAATACCCGCACGCTGGTGTTCCAGATTCCTGCGCTGATTGCCTATCTCAGCCGCTGCATGTCATTGCAACCGGGCGACATCATTTCCACCGGCACGCCACCGGGCGTAGGCCTGGGCGTGAAACCCGAGCCGGTGTTCCTGCGCGCAGGCCAGGAAATGCGCCTGGGCATCGCCGGTCTTGGCGAACAGCGGCAACGCACGGTGCAGGCTGACTGACTTAGTCCTGTTGGAGCGAGGCTTGCCCGCGAAGAACGATAACGCGGTGTGTCTGGTTCACCGAGGTGCCTGATTCGCGGGCAAGCCTCGCTCCAACGACATTCGACAATAAAAAAAGGAGTGACACATGCGGATCCTCATCACCGGCGGCACAGGTTTTATCGGCAAACAGCTGGCCGAGCGTTTGCTGAGCCTGAACAGCCTGACGTTCGAAGGCCAGGCACCCCAGGTCATCGAACGCATCGTGTTGTTCGACGCGTTTGCCGGCGAACACCTGCCCAACGACCCTCGCATCGAACTGGTCACCGGCGACATCGCCGACCCCGGCGTGGTGGCGCGGGTCACCGATGGGGTGGATCTGGTGTGGCATCTGGCAGCGGTGGTCAGTTCGGCTGCCGAGGCTGATTTCGATCTGGGCATGCAGGTCAATCTGCATGGCCTGATGACGCTCCTGGAAACCCTGCGCAAGCAGGGCAAAACCCCTCGATTCGTCTACGCCAGCGGTTTCGCGGTGTTTGGCGGCAAGCTGCCGGAGGTCGTGAACGATGACACCGTGCTGACGCCAAAATCGTCATACGGCATGCAAAAAGCGGTGGGCGAATTGCTGGTCGCCGACTATGCCCGCAAGGGCTTCGTCGACGGGCGCGTGTTGCGCCTGCCCACTGTGGCGGTACGTCCCGGCAAGCCGAACAAGGCGGCCTCGACCTTCTTCAGTTCGATCATTCGCGAGCCGCTGGTGGGGCAAACCGCCGTCTGCCCGGTGCGACCTGACACTCAGGTGTATCTCACCTCGCCGCGCCGGGTCATCGAAGCGATGTTGCACGCCATGCTGCTGGGACCCGAGACCTTGGGCGATGAACGCATCATTCCCCTGCCCGGCGTGACCACCACGGTCGCCGACATGGTTGCAGCCTTGCAGCGGGTGGCCGGTACCGAGGTGGTCAAGCTGATTCGCTGGGAACCGGACGCCACCATTCAGCGCATCGTCGAGGGCTGGCCGAGCAAGGTTGACGCACCCCGCGCCCGAGCGTTGGGATTCAACGCCGACGCCGATTTCGACGCCATCATCCGCGCCCATATCGAGGACACCGCCGCTGGCTAGCGGTCACTGACGACTCACGCTTCCCCTATCAATAACAACAAAAATAACGAGGCTGTGCGAAATGATCACACCACATCCCGATGTCTCGGACATCGAAAAACAAACCATCAAGCGCGTAACACGGCGCCTGATTCCCTTCCTTGTCCTGCTGTTCGTGGTGGCCTTCCTGGACCGCAACAATGTCGGCTTTGCCGCATTGCGCATGAACGAAGACATCGGCATCAGCCAGACCATTTACGGGCTGGGCGCGGGGATTTTCTTCCTCGGCTACTTCATGTTCGAAGTGCCGAGCAACATCTTGCTGCACCGCTACGGCGCCCGGGTGTGGATCGCGCGGATCATGGTCACCTGGGGGATTATTGCCGGGGCCATGGGATTTCTGCAGACCGCCGGGCACTTCATCACCTTACGGGTACTGCTCGGCATCGCCGAAGCGGGGTTTTTCCCCGGGGTGATTTACCTGCTGTCGCTGTGGTTCCCGGCGCGTTACCGCGCACGCATGATCGCCTCGTTTTACCTGGGCGTGCCTATCGCGCAAATCGTCGGCGCGCCGCTGTCGGTGGGCCTGATGCAACTGGGCGACGCCTGGGGTTTCGTCGGCTGGCGCTTGATGTACATCGTCGAAGCGGTCCCGGCACTGATCCTGGGTGTGGTCTGCTACTTCTACCTCACTGACCGCCCGGCCGACGCCCATTGGCTGACTGCCGAGCAGCGCAACTGGTTGATCAAGACCCTCGAACAGGAAGAGCGCAACAAACCGTTGGTGGTCGGCGTGCAACCGACCAAGGGCCAGATGATTCGCAAGGCACTGGCCAGTCGTCAGGTGTGGATGCTCGCGCTGGTGTACTTCGGCATCACCTCAGGCTCCAACGCCATGAACTTCTTCCTGCCGACCGTGCTGGCGTCATTCCGCGCCTCGTTCGGGCTGGAAATCGGCCTGATGCAGAACGGCCTGATTACCGCCGTTCCCTACGCTGTCGCCGCAGTGGCGATGATCTGGTGGAGCCGCCGCTCCGACCGTTTGCAGGAACGTCACTGGCATGCGGGCGGCGCTGCGATGCTCGCTGCTGCGTCCATTGCCCTGGCGCTGTTGATCAACCAGCCGTGGATCATCGTCATCGGCTTCATCCTGCTGGCCATGGGCGTGTACAGCGCAATCAACGTGTTCTGGGCAGTACCCGGACAAGTACTGACCGGCGTCGGCGCCGCAGCCGGGATCGGTTTGATCAACTCCATCGGTAACCTCAGTGGTTTCACCGGTCCTTACCTGACCGGGTTCCTGTTCAACGTGACCGGCAGCTACACGCCGGGCTTCCTGATCATTGCCGCGCTGGTCGGCGCCGGAGGTCTGGGTATGGTGTTGATGCCGCGCAATCCGGTAGCCGTGATTGACACTAAAAGCGCGCCCACTGACGCCTTGGGAGACAAGGCATGACCCTTGAAACCGTGGCCTTCGCAGGCACCGGCATCATGGGCAAACCCATGGTCCGCAACCTGCTGCAGGCCGGTTATCCCGTACAGATCTGGAATCGCTCGGCGGCCAAGGCTGCGGAACTGGTGGCCAACGGCGCAGCAGTTTTCGAGACAGCGGCGCAGGCAGCAGAAGGCGCAGATGTGCTGATCTGCATGCTCAGCGATGGCCCGACCTGCGACCAGGTTCTGTTTGGCGAAGGCGGCGCCGCGCGGGTGTTGGCCGAAGGTGCGCTGGTGATCGTGATGAGTTCGATCCCTGTGGAAACCGCCGTCGAACACGCCCGCTGGTGTGCTGCGCAAGGGCTGCGCTACCTCGACGCACCGGTCTCCGGCGGCGAACGCGGCGCCCGTGAAGCCAGCCTGGCAATCATGGTCGGCGGCGACGCAGCGGCTTTCGATCAAGGGCGCGGGGCATTGGCGGCCATGGGTCGTCCGGTACACGTCGGTCCGACTGGCACTGGCCAGCTGTCCAAGCTGGTCAACCAGTTGATCGTCGCCAGCACCATCGCCACCGTTGCCGAAGGGCTGCTGCTGGCTCAACGCGGTGGTGCCGATCCGGCGAAAGTCCATGAAGCGCTGCTCGGCGGCTTCGTCGACTCGCCAATCTGGCGCCAGCACGGCCAACGCATGCTCGACAACGACTTCACCCCCGGCGGCGCGGCCAAATGGCAACTCAAGGACACGCACACCGCCCTCGCCCAGGCCCGAACGCTGGGCCTCACGCTGCCCGTAGCCAGTCTGGTCGACGGACTGTTCCAGGCCATGGTCGACGCCGGTGACGGCGAGCTCGACCACGCTGGATTGATCCGTCAGTTACGCCGCCACAACCAATTGCCTGAATAACTTGCTGGAGCCTGCCATGACCGATCCAACCCCACGCCGCCTGCGCAGTCAGCAGTGGTTTGACGATCCCGCCCACGCCGATCTCACCGCGCTGTATGTGGAACGCTACATGAACCAGGGCCTGACCCGCGCCGAACTGCAATCCGGGCGGCCGATCATCGGCATCGCCCAGACCGGCAGCGACCTGACACCGTGCAACCGCCACCACATCGAACTGGCCAAACGGGTCAAGGACGGCATTCGCGACGCGGGCGGCATCCCGATGGAATTCCCCGTCCACCCGATTGCCGAGCAGTCGCGCCGCCCCACTGCCGCACTGGACCGCAACCTCGCGTACCTGGGACTGGTGGAAGTGCTGCACGGCTATCCGCTGGATGGCGTGGTACTGACCACCGGTTGCGACAAAACCACGCCGGCCTGTCTGATGGCGGCGGCAACCACCGACCTGCCGTCCATCGTGCTGTCCGGCGGGCCGATGCTCGACGGCTGGCACAAGGGCCAGCGCATCGGTTCGGGCACCGTGCTGTGGCATGCGCGCAATCTGCTCAGCGCGGGCGAAATCGACTACGAGGGATTCATGACCCTGACCACCGCGTCATCGCCCTCGGTGGGTCACTGCAACACCATGGGCACGGCCCTGTCGATGAACGCGTTGGCTGAAGCGCTCGGCATGTCGCTGCCGGGTTGCGCGAGTATTCCCGCACCGTACCGCGAGCGCGGGCAGATGGCCTATGCCACGGGTCTGCGCATCGTCGATCTGGTCCGCGAAGACGTGCGTCCTTCGCAGATCATGACCCACGCGGCCTTTGAAAATGCCATCGCCGTCGCCTCCGCACTGGGCGCATCCACCAACTGCCCACCGCATCTGATTGCCATTGCCCGCCACAGCGGCATCGACTTGTCGCTGGAAGACTGGCAGCGGGTCGGGGAAGACGTGCCGCTACTGGTCAACTGCATGCCGGCAGGCGAATACCTCGGTGAAGGCTTCCACCGCGCGGGCGGCGTGCCGGCGGTGATGCATGAACTGGACAAGGTCGGCCGTCTGCACCGCGATTGCCAATCGGTGAGTGGCCGAAGCATGGGCGAAATCGTTGAAGACGCGGTGACCGGCGACCGTGACGTCATCCGCACCTGGGAAGACCCGCTCAAGCACCGCGCCGGTTTCATCGTCCTGAGCGGCAATTTTTTCGACAGCGCCATCATGAAGATGTCGGTGGTTGGAGAAGCATTCCGCAGCACCTACCTGAGCGACCCGCTGCAACCCAACTGCTTCGAAGCGCGGGCCATTGTGTTCGAAGGCCCGGAAGATTATCAGGCACGGATCAACGACCCGACCCTGGACATCGATGAGCGCTGCATCCTGGTGATTCGCGGCTGTGGCACCGTCGGCTATCCCGGCAGCGCCGAGGTGGTGAACATGGCGCCGCCGTCCGCGCTGATCAAGGCCGGTATCGACTCGCTGCCGTGCCTGGGCGACGGTCGCCAGAGCGGTACTTCAGCCAGCCCGTCGATCCTCAACATGTCTCCGGAATCCGCAGTAGGCGGCGGCCTTTCGCTGCTGCGCACCGGTGACCGGCTGCGCGTCGACCTCAATGCGCGCAGCGTCAACCTGCTGGTGGACGACGCCGAACTGGACGTACGCCGCCAGGAACCGCTGCCCGCCCTCGCCCCGTCGCAAACCCCATGGCAGGAACTGTACCGGCAACTGGTCGGCCAGCTGTCCACCGGCGGATGCCTGGAACCAGCCACTCTTTACTGGCGCGTTATCCCGGAAAACGGCACCCCGCGCCATTCCCACTAAACCCAAGGATCAGCCTTATGCAAGCGCTGCAATTGACGATTGGAAATACCCTGCCCGACGACTGGCAACGCGCGACGCTGGTCGGTCGCGTGTGGCTGCCGGGCGAACTTGGCGGTCCGGCCGTGGTGGTGCTGCGTGACGGTGAAGTCATCGACTGCACCGCACGCTTCCCGACCTTGAGCCAACTGCTGGACAGCGAATCCCCGCTGCAGGCGGTACGCGACGCCATTGGCAACTCGCTGGGCACGATAGAAGCGTTGCTGGCCAACAGCGGCGAGCTGCGCGATCCGTCGAAGCCGAGCCTTCTGGCACCGGCGGATCTGCAAGTCATCAAGGCCGCCGGCGTGACTTTCGCCGCGAGCATGATCGAACGGGTCATCGAGGAGAAAGCCGGCGGCGACGCGCAGCGTGCCGAGCAAATCCGTGGCCTGGTGCAGAACGTGATCGGCGACAACCTGCGTGACCTGCGTCCCGGCTCTCCGGAGGCACTGCGCCTCAAGCAGGTGCTGATCGAGCAGAAAATGTGGTCGCAGTACCTGGAAGTCGGCATCGGCCCGGACGCTGAAATATTCACCAAGGCGCCGCTCCTGGCCGCTGTGGGCAGCGGCAGCGCCATCGGCATTCATCCGGAGTCGAGCTGGAACAATCCGGAACCGGAAGTGGTGCTCGCAGTGGATAGCCGCGGGCGCATTCACGGCGCGACCCTGGGTAACGACGTCAACCTGCGCGACGTCGAAGGCCGCAGTGCATTGCTGCTGAGCAAGGCCAAGGACAACAACGCTTCCTGCGCACTCGGGCCGTTCATTCGTCTGTTCGACGAACATTTCAGCCTTGACGATGTGCGGCGCTGTGAAGTGGCCTTGCGAGTCGAAGGCAACGACGACTACGTGCTCAACGGCAGCAGCTCCATGAGTCAGATCAGCCGTGATCCGGCAGATCTCGCCGAGCAGACCCTCAATGCCAACCACCAATACCCTGACGGCTTTGTGCTGTTCCTTGGCACGCTGTTCGCTCCCACCGATGACCGCGATTTACCGGGCCAGGGCTTCACCCACAAGGAAGGCGATGTGGTGAGCATTTCATCCGCGTCGCTGGGCGCCCTGCACAACCGCGTCACCGGCAGCCATCAGGCTCCGCCCTGGACGTTCGGGGTCGGCGCACTGATGAAGAATCTGGCGCAGCGCGGAGTGCTGGGCTAACCATCACGCAGCTGAGCTCAACCATCAGTACCGGCGCAAGTAGCCAGATATGCTCTAATGGCCAACACCATTTATGTTTAAGGAAGGACATATGCAGCATCTGATACTTGCCCTGGCATTGACACTGCCGATGCTCGGTGGCTGCGCTGTATACAGCGAACGCGGCACCGGCGAAGGCCAGGGTTCAAGCAAAGTCGGGAAGATATCCTGCGACGCAACACCCGCCAACCAGCCAGGCTGCTACCAGAAGAGTTCGTCAGACTGGAAGTTTGGCAACTTCAAGTTTGGGCTTGGGGTTTGAATACCTGGCAAATGACTATCCCGCGCATCACTGACCCAGGCGTTCAGGTACAGGTGGGTTTGTACCTGTAACTGGCTGAGTGAGCATTTCAAAACATCAGTTTTGTGGCAGGGCAGCGGCAAGCGCCGCCGTTTATTCAAAGGGCAGCGCATTCCCTCAATCAATCTAACCCTTGAATGTCTTGTTCCACACCTCAAGCATCGAGGACTGGTGTTCGATGATGTACGCATAATCAGGCTTGAGCATGCGATCGCGCTCTGCTTCGGTGAAGTTGATCTGCTTGTTAAGCTCGTCAGGGAGCACTGCATTGCTGACCGTGGGCACGTAGCCCATCCGTTCGGCGAAAGCCAACTGAGCGCGAGGGTCCAATACCGCATTCAGATACTGGAGTGCGTTGTCCTTGTTGCGCGAGTTCTTCGGCACCCCAATCCCATAGATATTAGGAAAGCCACCCTCTGTCGGGACGACATGCGCCAACGGCATGCCCGCTTTACGCCACATGTAACTGCGCGCCAGGGAGATTACCGTTATCCAGATGTCTTCGGATTTCAACGCTGCGGCGACCGCTTCGGTAGAAGGCAGGATTTTCACATCCAGGGAACGCAATTCTTCCAGCTTGCCTTTGGCAGGTCCGAAATCAGACATGGAGCCGCCGCCGACAACCGCTGCGATGGCCGTATTGGTATTGAACAGGAAGTCGGAAAGACCGACTTTACCCCGATATTTCGGGTCCCAAAGATCGGCAAATGACTGAGGAGGCACCGAGACCTTGTCAGTGTTGTAGACAATGACATGCGCCGAGTAAATGTGAGGGACCGAGAAATCCTGTTTGAGAAACGGAAGTACATTGGCGAGATTTGGTACAGCGTCGACAGTGATTTTTTCCAGAGCGTCCCGCTGGGCAACCGCCTGCATATCAAAATCGGCAAGGCAGCACACGTCCATGGAGCCACGTCGCGACTGACGCTCGGCCAACAACCTGGTTCGCCGCTCAGTGGGAGATCCGATACTTTGGATGACCTCAATGCCTTGGGCCTGCAACAGGACGTCAACGCCCTGGCGCAGCAAATCGCCATAGTCGCCGCCCCAGGTTCCGACTACCACGGGCGCACCTGAGGCGCTCAGGGCAAGGCGGGGCAATGCGAGCATGGCAGCGGCGCCCACGGCACCGCCCAATAGAGTACGTCGGGAAATATCAAACATAGCGGGCTCCAGATTGATTAACGTGCAGTGACCTGATTCATTCGGCGGCTGAATGCGCGGTCGGATTGATCGACATCCACTCAGCAACCGCCATGGACACAATGCTCAAGGCTGACTCGACTTTTTGTTCGGTGTAGAAATGCTGCTCATGCAGCAGATTGATTTGGCCGACGACCTCACCTGCGATGCTGATCGGAAGGTTCACCAGAGATCCGCAGCCCATGGCAAAAATCGTTTCATGGTCCGGGAAATCCCGGATCAGCGCCGGGCGATCCATCGCCACGTACGGATGACCTGTGTCACGCACCCGCACCATGATCGGTCCTTGCTTGAAGGACTTGCGACCCGTCGCTGGGTAGACAGCCGGGTTGTTGCTGAATACTCGCCTGGCGTCCGCAAGATTGGCGTCGTAGACAAGCACGGTCATATAACGATGGCCCACTCCTTGAGCAAGCTGCTGCTCAAGCCGTGGCAGTACGTTGATGAAAGAATCCAGGAGCGCAGGGTTCATGACTCAAGCCCCCATCGTCTTGACGTAGTTGCGATGAATGAGCCAGTTCGACAGGGAGGCCAGGATTAACGTCGTAACGATCAATACCAGCGCCATCGCAGCACCAAATGGCCAGTTGGACGCTTTGGAAATCTGGTCATACAGCGATGGAGCCATCATCGTCAGCCCGGTGCCGCCCAGCAGCACTGGTGTGGCATAAGCATTCATGCACAGGATGAAAACCAGCATGGTCCCCGCTGCGACTCCGGGTGCGGCAATGGGCAGGACGATGCGGCGGAATGTAGTGGCGAAGGTCGCACCCAGATTTTGCGCAGCCTCTTCAACCGAAAAATCGATGCCTTCCAATACGCTTTGCAAGGTCAGAATCATGTAGGGCATGACCACTGCCGTGGTGCCGATAATGACGGCGAACGGCGTGTACATGAACTTGACGGGCTCATCGGTAACGCCCAGCCACATCAACGTCGCATTGACGACGCCCACGTTGCCAAGAATCACCATCCAGCCAGCAGCCCGCACCACATTGCCGACCATCAGCGGAAACACCAGCAACACAATAAAGAGACTTTTGAAGCGACTTTGCGTCTTGGCAAGGAAATACGCGACCGGAAACCCCAGGACCAGAGCCAGGACTGTGCATATAGCCGCCACGCCCAGGGTGGTCATGAAGACCTTACGGTAGTAAGCATCGCCGAAGAACTTCGCGTAGTTCTCCAGAGTGAAGGTTTCCTGCATCAGTTCAACGGGGTCAAAATGATTGAAGCTGTATCCCAGCATTAAAAACAGCGGGACGACGATGATCCCCAGCACAACGATCGAGGCTGGAAACGCGAGACTGGCACCGGTCAACTGCGGAGAGTTACTCATGATTTCGCCCTTAGTCCGCGAAGAGAACGCAGTCACTTGCGCGGAACGACGCAACAAGTGAAGTGCCTGGCGATATTGCCGTGGTCGTCGACAATGCGTTATTGGCGAGGTGGAAATTCAGCGAGTCACCGCCGGGCAAGCGCAGGCGGATATCGATCAGCGAGCCCAGATACGCAGAGGATTCGACAACACCACTTAGAACGTTTTCGCTCTCAGGGCCAGCGCCAACCGTGATGCGTTCCGGACGTATGCCGACGCGACCCACCGGTTGCGTGCTTTGCACCTGAATGTTGGTTCCGGCATCGCTGAGGAACTGACCCGCGGCAACGAGCCTGCCTTTGAAAAAGCTCATGCGGCCCAGAAAGTCCGCAACGAAATGGTTGCCCGGCGCGTCGTACAGCTCCTTGGGAGTACCCACTTGCTGGACGCGCCCGTTGTACATGATGGCCATGCGATCAGAAATGGCCAACGCCTCTTCCTGGTCATGAGTGACGAAGACCGTTGTCAGCCCCAGGTCCTGTTGCAGGGTGCGGATCTCTTCGCGGACTTCAATCCGTAGCTTGGCGTCAAGGTTGGACAGCGGCTCATCCAACAAAAAAACCCTGGGTTGAATCGCCAGTGCCCGAGCAATGGCAACTCGCTGTTGCTGGCCGCCCGACAGTTGCCGTGGATACCGACCCCGGTACGACGACATGCGGACCATATCCAGCGCCGTTGCGATACGAGTGTCGCGCTCCTTGCCTGAGACATCATGCATCTCAAGGCCGAAAGACACGTTCTGCGCCACGGTCATGTGCGGGAATAACGCATAGCGCTGGAACACCATGCCAGTATTGCGCTTGTGTACCGGGAGGTGAGTGACATCAGTCTCGCCGATATGAATGCTGCCCGCCGTAGGTTCGATAAACCCGGCGATCATTCTGAGAGTGGTGGTCTTACCGCAGCCGCTCGGGCCCAAAAAAGCGACCAGCTCGCCGTCGGCGATTTCCAGAGAAAAATCCTCCAGAGCGACTGCATCGCCGAACTGCTTCTTCAACTGATTGATAGAGACGTTGGACATCGTGCTACACCACTTGACTGAGTTTTACGAAACGGTCGGTCACCAGCATGATGACGCCCAGCAACAAGATCTGAACCGCCGACACCGCAGCAATCGTCGGGTCGAGATTGAATTCGAGGTACTGCATGATTGCGATTGGCAAGGTCGTTTTGCCTGGCCCAACCAATGCCAGGGAAAGCTCGAGGTTTTCGAACGAGACGATGAACGAGAACAGCGAAGCCGCGACAATCGAAGGACGCAGCATCGGCAAGGTGATACGCCGAAATGCCGTCCAGCCCGAAGCCCCCAGATTGCGTGCGGCTTCTTCGATGGAAGGATCCAGGCCGGACATGCCAGTTGAAACCAGCCGTACAGTCCATGGAATGGTCAGGCAAATGTGCGCGACAACCAATCCGCCGAACGTACCCACGATATCGGTATCCAGTGCGTTTTCAGCCCGCATGTAGAACAGATAGATGGCAATCCCCGCGACGATTCCGGGGATGAGCAATGGCGAAAGCAATAACGTGTTGGCGAGCTTGCTGCCCAGGAACCGGTACTTGACGATCCCCAACGCTGCTGCCAGCCCGAGCAGTACGCCTGATACTGCCGCAACAACGGCTACCTGAAGACTCAGGATCAAACCATTCATGAATGAGGCGTTTTGCCAGGCGCTCTCATACCATTTCAGGGTGTAGCCCGAAGGCGGAAAGTGCGGAATCGAATCGACGAAAAAGCTCATCCACACGACAAAAATGAGCGGACTGAGCATGAAAAAGTACATCAGCAGCACAAAGGCGCGATGCAACAGAAAGGGCCATCGCAACTTGCGACGCATATTGGGCACGGCCTGGGCAGCGGATGGCGCGGCGACACTGGACATAAAGATGTCCCTCACTATGACTAAAACGTAGGCAAGTCAGCTTTGCGGCAACAGCTGGCCGCAAGATCAGGAATGAGTTCGAGGTGCGCGAGGCCTGAATTCAATGCCCGAAATCTGAAGACAGGATGGGCGTGTTGAACGCAGCAGGATGGGTTGACAGGAACGCATGGCAATACTCCTTCACGGAAGCCTTTAGCTTTATGGTTGGCGGCAGCGTGTAAGCAAGCGATCTTCGTTTTGAAGATATTGGCCCGATAAACCGGGCCTTTGGGAGCATGTCCCGAATAGTTATGGGACGAGCATGGCCCCTGGAAAAACCTGTGTAAAGTGCGTAATTTCTTGCTATACATGCGAAAAGCGCATATCTGGGGATGACGATGCTGAACACAAAAGGGCTTGAGGCGCTACGCGCTTTCGTCGAAACCGGGTCGGTCACCCAAGCGTCTGTGCGTCTGAATCGCACTCAACCCCAGGTCGGCCGTCTACTGGCGAATCTGGAGGAGGAAGTGGGTTTCACTTTGTTCCATCGCAGCAAGAAACGCTTGAGTCTAACCCCCGACGGATGGAGTTTTTACCGTCAGGTCGACCGTCACCTGGCCAGTCAGGAGTCGTTGCAGAAGCTGGCTGGACGGCTGAAATCAAGACAGAATCATCACGTCAGGGTACTGACCGCCCCGCATCTGTCGAACTCGATCGTCAACGATGCCCTGGCGATCATGGCCCAGCGCTCAGAGCAATTCTCGGCCAGTGTTGACTCCAGGGTTCGCCTGGACATTGAAACCTGGGTCGGTCAGGAAAACTTCGACCTGGGCATTACGGTGTTGCCGCTGGAGAATCCGCTGCTGGAAGTGGAGCCGTTCATCAGCGTCAATGTAGTCGCGGCAATGAACGCCGAGAATCCGCTGGCCAGTAAATCGTTCATCACCGCCGACGATTTGTCAGGGACATCATTGATCGCGTTGCATCCGCGTTCCGTGGTGCGCCAATCCTTGACCCGTCTGATTGCTGATCTCGAAACGCCCCCGCTGATCCGTTTTGAAACCACCAATGGCATCCTCGCTTGCCAGCTGGCAGCGCGTGGGCTAGGCGTCGCCATCTCCGACCCTTTCATCGCCACCTCAAGCGAGGTGCCATTGGTGCTACGTCCATTCGAGCCGGCCATAACCCTGGATTACGGGTTTATCTTCCCGATCTGGCAGGAACGGAGCACTGCAGTCAATGAGCTTGCCGCGCTTATCCGCGAGCACGCGCGTCAACGCATTGCCACGATTGAATCTGAGTACCCCGCGCGCCAGCACATGCGCTAAACGCATATACCCATTAAAATTACGAACTTTACGCATCAAGCAAAAACTCGCACTCTCGGCGTCATAACCTATGACCTGTAGTGGAGTGTCTGAATGTCTGATGCAGATAGCGGCAGCGTTGCCTGGAAGCTGGCTCCCAGCGAGTACCTGGCGAAGCGCAACCAGGATTTCGAGAAGCCTGACAAGCCAGTTTCGCACTACATCGCCATGCGTGACGGCTGCAAAATCGCCCTGGATATTTTCCTGCCTCAGCCAAAGCCAGGAATCGAAGCAAGCGAAACGTTCCCGACTATCGTCGTGTTCACGCCCTATTACAGGCGGTTCAAACTGGCTGCTGGCTCTGCTCAGGAAAACAGCCCGAATACCTATCGTTATCGTGATCAGTTTGTGCCGTATGGCTACGCCGTGGTGATTGTCGACGTCCGAGGCACCGGTGCCAGCTACGGCAGCCGCGACAGCTTTCGCTCCCCTGCAGAACGTGCCGACTCTGTTGAAGTGGTGGACTGGATCATCAACCAGCCTTGGTCCAATGGTCGTGTCGGGGCCACGGGTGTGTCTTACCTGGGAGCCGCAGCGGACTTTCTGGCGAGCACAGGCCACCCTGCGGTAAAGGCCATTGCCCCGCTTTTCTCGGTATGGGACACCTACGCCGACAACTACTATCCAGGCGGTATTCTGCTTAAGTCGCTGACTCGACTGTACGACGACATCATGATCGGCCTCGATCACGACCGTCGTGATGTACTGCAGCAATTCTCCTATTTCAACCACCCTGACTTTCAGGGGCCCCAGCCGGTCGACGAGGACGTGAGCGGCGAACAGTGCGCAGAAGCGCTTCAGGAGCACCTGGCAAATTTCAGGCAAACCGACTTCATGGCTGAGTTCCGATTCAGTGATGACAGCCTGCCCTACGATGCCACGTTCACTCCAGCCACGTTCAGCCCTCACGCCTACAGCGCGGGCATGCGCAGCGATGTCGCTATCTACTCGGTTTCAGGATGGATGGATGGCGCCGGCTATATGAACGGCGCTATTTCGCGTTTTCTCACCCTCAAAGACAACCCGCATCATTTGCTCCTGGGGCCATGGGATCATGGCGCGCGCATCAATGTGTCCCCATGGCGCGTCGAAGAGACCGCACAGTTCGGCCTGATGCCGGAACTGCTGCGCTTTTTTGACCACTATCTTGATGAAAGGGACACTGGGCTGGACCAAGAGTCGCCTGTGCACTATTTCAGCATGCACGATGAAAACTGGTGCGCGGCCGAACAATGGCCACCAACCCTGAATGCCGCGACACTGTATCTTGGCCAAGCGAATATTTTGGCCGCAGAACCGCAGCAAAACCCGCATAGCGATCAATTCAAGGTCGATTTCCGCCACGGTACCGGTGAGGGCACCCGCTTCGAGCGTATCGCCGGGATTGATAGCAGAACCTACTATCCCGATTGGCAAGGCCGGACCGACTCACTGCTGAGCTACACCTGCGAAGTCTTGCCAGAAGGCCTGCGATTGAGTGGCCACGTCATCGTTGAATTCTGGCTGGAATGCGATCAGCCTGACGCGGCCGTTTTCGTTTATCTCAGTGAGATTGAAGCCGACGGCAGCGAGCGCTATGTCACGCAAGGATTACTCAGGGCATTGCTGCGTAAGGAATCGCCGCCACCATCGACCTATCAAACCACATGGCCCTATCGCAGCCTTGCACGCAAGGACGCAGAGCCTATGCAACCTGGTACGGCCGAACAGATTCGCCTGGCGCTGTTGCCCACTGCATGGGCATTCAAGGCAGGCAGCAAAATCAGAATCTCTTTTGCTGGCGCAGATAGCGATCACTGTGGACAGATTCCCCACGGCAAACCGCCGACTTTTAATATCCTGAGTGGGCCGTCGACGCCGTCAAGGGTCGTGCTTCCAGCGCTTCTTTAATCCCAAACTACCCCATGGCCAGCCTGCCCGGTAAAAGCCAATCCGAGCAGTCGGCCAGCTACACACCTTTATCCGGCGCTTTGTCTGTGACGATGACCTTGTCCAGACCCCAGTCGCCGGGCACGTCCCAATCCTCTCCGAACAGCTCGGCCGGATGCATGGTTCGGTCGGAGCCGTTGCCGCACGCGAGGGAGTTGGCCGGACAATACTGGTCGCAACCCCAACAGATGCGCTCGGGGTGCTTGGGGTTGACGGGGAAATTCTTGGCCATGCCGTTCTCCGATGATTGAGAGGCGTACTTCCAACCTACAGCCTGTCTGCACGGTCGGCCTTGATGGATATCAAGGTTTAGCTATCCGAGCGACTGACCTCGCCCCATCGCGATCCCGGGGCTAAGCTTGCATCTGCTGAACAGACCTGGAGACGTCGCTCATGCTCAATAAAAATCCTTTCCCGAATGCCGAGACACCCGACCATCCGCCCCTGTCGACCTGGGACGATCAAAACGCCCCGCCGTCCATCGATAGCGAGGCGTTCACCGCCCCGCCTGCGTTGACCAACGCCGAACTGGTGCACTTGCGGGTCCGGGTCATTGCCCTGGAAAACCTGGTCATCGCGCTGCTGGCCGAAGGTTCGGAACGTCAGCTCGCCGTTGCCCGGGAAATGGCCGAGTATATTTCTCCCAGGCCGGGTTTTACCCAGCATCCCTTGACCGTTCACGCGGCCGCACAGATGACTCACAGTGTCGAACGCGCCCAGCGATTTCGCCAACGTGAAGAACCGCCGGTTTAATTACACGAAACTTGATAACAATCATTATTATTCGCAGCAAAGCTTCCTAGACTCGGGTTCCTACTCGACAGCGCTCAGGAAGTCATTATGCGTACCCACCTCTCACTCGCCCTGCTCCTGCTTGCACCGCTGGCTCACGCAAAGGAATACCCGATCGGGGAACCGCAGCTGTGCCAGGGGCTGGAAGTCGGGGCGGTGTATCTGCAACCGATCGAGATGGCGCCAGCTGGCATGATGCGCGCCACAGCCGATTCCGATGTCCATCTGGAGGCCGACATTCGCGCCACCGCTGACAATCGGCAGGGCTTTCAGGAAGGCAGTTTCGTGCCTTACCTCAATGTCTCGTTCAATCTGAAAAAAGCCGGCAACCCGGACGAAATCAAGGGTGACTTCCATGCCATGGTCGCCAATGACGGCCCGCACTACGGCGACAACGTGAAGCTGCTGGGCCCGGGTAAATATCAACTGACCTTCACCGTCCTGCCACCCGGCGGTCATGGTTCCCTCGGACGCCATACCGACAAGGAAACCGGCGTAGCCCCTTGGTTTGAACGCTGCGAACTGCACTACGAATTCGTCTACGCCGGGATTGGTAAAAAAGGCGGCTATTGAATGAAGCGCTTGCCTCTTGCCTGGCTGATGCTCGCCGGAGCCATGGCGCCGTTGACCGTCCATGCCGAGCTACCAACCTACGAACTGATCCTGCGCGATGGCCACTTTACCCCTGCCTTGCTGGAGGTTCCGGCCGGGCAGCGCTTCAAGATCGTCCTGATAAACAGTGGTCAGGGGCCGGCCGAATTCGAGAGCACACCGCTGCGGGTTGAAAAAGTCCTGTCGCCGGGGGTCACCACCTTCGTCGTCATTCACCCGCTCAGGCCCGGCCACTATCCCTTTTTCGACGAGTTCAATCCGCAACTGCCCGAGGGCGGCATCCTCGCCAGATAACCCGTCCATGCACGGAGTTTCCATGAATCAATCAATGTTCATCGTCTGGCGCGAAAGCGTCGAGGCGCTGCTGGTGATCGGCATTCTCCAGGCCTGGGCCAGCCAGCAAGACCAAGGCAATCGGCTGGTCAAATTCCTGTGGGGCGGGGTAGTGCTGGGGTTGCTGCTCTCAGGCCTGCTCGCGGTGCTGATTCTGTTTGCCGGTGAGGCCATGAGCGGCTCGGCCAGTGAATGGTTCCAGGCCGCACTGGCGCTGGTTGCCAGTCTGCTGATGGTGCAAATGGTGGGCTGGATGCATCGCCACGGCCGCACGCTCAAGCATGACTTGCGACGCCACGCCGATAGCCATCTGGCCCGGCGCGGCGGCTTGGGGCTGTTACTGCTGGCGATGCTCGCCGTCAGCCGCGAAGGCAGCGAAACCGTGGTATTCCTCTACGGTGCCGGCGCGCGCTTGCGAGGCCCCGAACTCGCCTTGTTCGCAGTCGGTGGTGCATTCGGACTGGTGCTGTCGGCGCTCACCATTGGCCTGTTGCACGGCAGTCGCCGCTTCATTTCATGGCAGCGCTTCTTTGCGATCAGCGAAGTCATCCTGCTCCTGCTTGGCGCAGCGCTGCTGGTCAGCGCCAGCGAACGTATTAACGGCCAATTGCTGGCCCTCGATGTGCCGGAGTGGGTTTACAGCGTCGTTGGCGAGGCGCTTTGGGACAGCAGCGCGCTGTTGAGCGACAGCCATGGATTGGGTAGTTTTCTTGCCGGCTTCGCCGGTTATCGAGCAACCCCCAGTGGCATGACTTTGCTGGTGTGGGTCGGTTACTGGCTGGTTGTGTGCGGCTGGCTACGGCAACGGACTGCGGAAAACCTGCCATGCCCAACCTGAGCTGGCGCAACCGATGGCTGCAGCGTGTGGGGGACGGCATGCGCCGCCACGCGGCCCTCATTCGTGCCGTTCAGTGGGTCGTTGTTCTTTTCTATGCGCTGCTGTTGGTGATCCCGGCACTGCTGCCTCTGCCGGACAGCCAGGCGCGGATGCTCGACAACCTGACCGTGCTCGCGCAGTTTTTGTTCTGGGGAATCTGGTGGCCGTTCGTGCTGCTGTCGATGGTGCTGTTCGGACGGCTCTGGTGCGGCGTTTTATGCCCGGAAGGATCCTTGAGCGAATGGGCCAGCCATTACGGTAAAGGTTTGGGCGTGCCGCGCTGGCTGCGCTGGGGTGGTTGGCCAACCCTGGCGTTCTGCCTGACCACCCTTTACGGCCAGCTGATCAGCGTTTATGACTACGCGCAGGCAGCGTTGTTGATCCTCGGCGGATCGACTGTAGCGGCGGTCGGCGTCGGCCTGCTGTTTGCCCGGGGCAAACGGGTCTGGTGCCGTTACCTGTGCCCGGTCAGCGGGGTCTTCGCCCTGCTCGCCCGTTTGGCGCCCGTGCACTTTCAGGTCGATGAGCAACGCTGGATGGAAAATGCCGCGCCACGCCTGCCGCCACCCAACTGCGCGCCGCTGCTGGATATCCGTCGCCTGCAGGGCGCCAGTGATTGCCATGCCTGCGGACGCTGCAGCGGGCAACGTGGCGCAGTGCAATTGATCGCCCGTTCCAGCAACCAGGAGATTCTTCACGCAACGGCGCAGACACTGTCCCGCTGGGATGCCCGATTGCTGTTGTTTGGCGTGATCGGCCTGGCCATGGGTGCGTTTCAGTGGACCGTCAGCCCCTGGTTCATCGCCCTCAAACAAACCCTCGCCCGATGGCTGGTCGAGCACGATCAACTTTGGGCTTTGCAGGATGACGCGCCGTGGTGGTTGCTCACCCACTATCCGCAGCTCAACGACAGCTTCAGCTGGCTGGACGGATTCAGCATTGTGGTTTATCTGAGTCTGAGTTCGCTGCTGCTCGGCACCGCGTTGCTGATCCTTCTGCAAGTGACGGCGCGTCTGGCGAAGAATCCTGCACTGTATTGGCCCCTGGCGCTGACGCTCACGCCCCTGGGTGGTGCAGGGCTATTTCTTGGGCTGTCGGCAACAACGGTGAAATTGCTCCGCTATGAAGGGCTGCTGCTGGAATGGGTACAACCCGCCCGGGCCTGCCTGTTGATGGCCGCGATAGCCTGGAGTCTGCTATTGGGCTGGAAACGCCTGGACCGCGAAGGTATTGACCTGGCGCGGCGCCTGTCCGGCGGCGCTTGCCTGTTATTCGCCAACGGCCTGATCGGATTGGGCTGGTGGTTGCAATTCTGGGGTTGGGCCTGAGTATCCCGGCGCCCTGAGCCAACCACCACCCCTGCCCCACTTAGATTGAACTAGACTTTGAAGCGCGCCACTGTCTGGTGCAGCGCCCCGGCCATCTGCGCCAGATCGTGGCCGGCGGTCTGCGTATGTCGAGCCCCCAGCAACACCTGTTCAGACAAGTTACGAATGCCCATCAAGTTGCGATCCACCTCACGCGCGACCAATGCCTGTTCCTCCGTGGCGCTGGCAATCATCATGTTGCGCTCGTTGATCTGCGAGATCGACCGAGTGATTTCATCCAGAGCGTCGCCCGAGCGTTGCGCCACTTCAAGGGCAGCTCGCACCAGCGTCCTGCTGCTTTGCATGGCCGTCACGGCATGGCCGGTATCCTGGCGAATGTTGCCGATCATCTGTTCGATTTCCTGGGTGGACTCCTGCGTGCGATGGGCCAGCGCCCGCACTTCATCGGCGACCACGGCAAAACCGCGTCCGGCATCACCGGCCCGGGCGGCTTCAATCGCCGCGTTGAGCGCCAGCAAATTGGTTTGATCGGCAATGCTGCGAATCACCTCCAGCACCTTGCTGATGTCCTGCACCCGGCCAGCCAGTTGCTCGATGCGCTGCGACGTATCGGCCACGCCGCTGGACAGCTCACCCATGGAAACCACGGTTTCCTGAACCTGCTCGCGGCCGCGTTGCGCGGTTTGCTCGGACTGCCGCGAAGCCTCGGAGGTGCTGACTGCATTGCGCGCCACCTCATCCACCGCTGCCGTCATCTGGTTCACGGCCGCAGCCGCCTGCTCAATCTCCAGCCCCTGCAATTGCAGGTTGCTGCTGGTCTGGCTGCTGACTGCACTCAGTTCTTCAGAGGAGCTGGCAACCTGATCAACCGAGGTCGCGATGTGCTTGACCATCGCATTCAGGCTTTGCTGCATCTGGTGCATGTTCATCATCACGCTGCCGTCGGCGCTTGAACTCACCGACACCGGAGTCGTCAGGTCGCCTTGGGCGATTTGACTCAAGACCCGCGCCGCAGCGTCCGGCTCGCCGCCCAACGGCCGGGTCACACTGCGCGTGACGACAACAGCGGCAGCGACAACCAGCGCCAGGCAGAACAGAAACAAGCCAAGCATATTGCGCCGGGCATCGCTGTAGAGTTCCTGCGCCGACTGTTCACGGTCGGCGAATATTTTTCCTTGCAGCGCCATCAGCTCGTCCAGGCTCTTGTAGACCTGGAGTTCGGCCGGCACGACCTTTTGTTTGAGTTGGGTCATGGCGTCGTCGAACGCCCCTTGCCTGATCAAGACCTGCACCTGGGTGAACGCCGCGACATAGGCCTCGCGGTTCTTTTTCAGTGCGGCATAAACGACTTTGCCTTCGGGCAGATAGAACAACGGCTCAAGGGTTTCGAGCGCCTGAGTAATGCGTTTTTTGGTGGTGTCGATGGACTGCTGCACTTGCTGGTTGTCTTTATCGATCAGCAAATCCCGGGTATTCCTGGCGTTATCGCGCACGCCAGTGGCAATGACCAGGATCGGGTCGATTTTCGGCCAGTCCTGTTTAACGATGACCACCGCCTGTTCCTTGAGCGTTGCCAGATCGTGTAACGCGTAAAACGCCATGCCCATCAGGGCCAGCGGCGCAATTGCAAAACCTATGACGATACGTTGTGCCGTCGATAATTTAGCCATATCAAATGCTCCCCGTTTGATACCTGCCCGATAGGCAGCGCATTTGAAAATCATGGTGGGTGTCACTGGTGAAGTGTGATCGTCAGCCTCGGTTATCCCCGCAACACGAAGGCTGGAAACAACTCGCGCATGGCTACCCAAAGATCGGGTAGCAAGGCTTGTGCCGAAACGTTCGGCAATAGAGGGTCGAACATCCGCTCGGTGCGAACCAGCTGCACGGCAAAGTGTTTGACGCCGAGCTTGTTCAAACGCTGCGCCAGGATCAACAGACGCTCGGGCTTGAACAGATGCCAATGCACGGTGGTGCGGCATTCGTAATCGACGCCACTGTCCAGCAGATGGTTGAGGCTGCGCCAGTTGGCCGTGCCACTCCCTTCAACCCGGGTGATGGCCTGGCAATCCTCGGGCAACGCCTTGACGTCGAAGCCGACCCAATCGGCACCGGTCAGTGCCTTGGCAAACGCCGCTGGCTTGATCCCGGCGCTGTGCAGACCAATGCGAAAACCCATCGCCCGCACTTCATCCATGGCGCCGGGCAAACTGTCTTGCAGGGTTGGCTCACCGCCGCTGAATACCACGGCATCCAGAAGACCCTGACGGCGCTGCAGAAAGTCCAGTACCTGGCGCCACTCCACTTCGTCCGCGCCGCGCGGCGGGATCAACTGCGGGTTATGGCAGTAACGACAACGCCAGGCGCAACCCTGGCAAAACAATACACAGGCGAGCTGTCCCGGGTAGTCGATAGTGGTCAGGGGCACCATGCCCCCAACCCGAAGCGTTCGACTCATTGGCGCCCGGCCAGCGCCGCGCTTTCAGTGAAGTGCACCCGCTCGCGGTGCTCGGACTGTTTGCCTGGATTGAACGCCGATACCGGGCGGTGATAGCCCATCACACGAGTCCAGATTTCACAGCGTTGACGTTGAGCCTGGGGCAGAGTTTGCGATGCAGTCATGGTGAAGCTCCTTGCGGTTGAGTGGATCGAAATCAGTGAACGAGGCCGGTTTTCTGCTCTTTGAGGAGCAGGACTTCGTCGCATTTTGGGCAGAACTCATGTTCGCCATCGAGGTAACCGTGCACCGGGCAAATCGAGAATGTCGGGGTCACGGTCAGGTAAGGCAAACGGAAGCGCCCAAGGGCTTTGCGCACCAGTTGCTTGCAGGCTTGGGTCGAGGAAATCCGCTCGGCCATATACAGATGCAGGACCGTGCCGCCGGTGTATTTGCATTGCAGTTCGTCCTGGAGTTCCAGAGCCTCGAAGGGGTCATCGGTGTATCCCACCGGGAGTTGGGAGGAGTTGGTGTAATACGGCGCCGCTGTGCTCCCGGCCTGAAGAATGTCGGGGTAGCGCTTGAGGTCTTCCTTGGCGAAACGGTAGGTCGTGCCCTCGGCGGGCGTCGCTTCCAGGTTGTACATGTGGCCGGTTTCTTCCTGAAAGCGCAGCAATGTGGCGCGCACATGGTCCAGCAGATTCAGAGCGAACTGCCGGCCATGCTCGGTGTGCATTCCATCCTCGTCGCCAGAGAAATTGCGCAGCATTTCATGCAGGCCATTGAGGCCAATGGTGGAAAAATGATTGCGCAAGGTGCCCAGATACCGCTTGGTATACGGGTACAAGCCGGCGTCCATATGGTGCTGGATCACTTTGCGCTTGACCTCCAGGCTCTCCATCGCCAATTCCATCAGCGTGTCCAGACGTTTGAGCAAACCGCTGGTATCGCCCTTGAACACATAACCCAGACGCGCGCAGTTGATGGTCACCACGCCAAGCGATCCGGTCTGTTCCGCCGAGCCGAACAAACCGCCGCCGCGCTTGAGCAGTTCGCGCACATCCAGCTGCAACCGGCAGCACATCGAGCGCACCTGATTGGGTTGCAGATCCGAATTGAGGAAGTTCTGGAAATACGGCAAGCCGTAACGCGCCGTCATCTCGAACAGGCGATCAGCGTTTTCACTGTCCCAGGGAAAGTCATGGGTGATGTTGTAGGTCGGGATCGGAAAGGTGAACACTCGCCCTTTCGCATCGCCGGCCTGCATCACCTCGATGTAAGCGCGGTTGAGCACATCCATTTCGACTTGCAGGTCGCCATAGGCAAACGGCATCTCCTCACCGCCAATGACAGGTATCTGCTCGCGCAAATCCTGCGGGCAAACCCAGTCGAAGGTCAGGTTGGTGAACGGCGTCTGAGTGCCCCAGCGCGAGGGCACGTTGAGGTTGTAGATAAACTCCTGGATCGCCTGGCGCACCTCTGGATAACTCAGCTGGTCCTTGCGCACGTAGGGCGCCAGATAGGTGTCGAACGAACTGAAAGCCTGGGCGCCGGCCCATTCGTTCTGCAGGGTGCCGAGGAAATTCACCATCTGCCCCAGGGCACTGCTCAGGTGCTTGGGCGGCCCGGCTTCGACGCGGCCCGGCACACCGTTGAGCCCTTCATGCAGCAAAGTACGCAGCGACCAGCCCGCGCAATAACCGGCGAGCATGTCCAGATCGTGCACATGCAGATCCGCCTCGCGGTGCGCCTGACCGATGGCCTCGCTGTACACCTCGTCCAGCCAGTAATTGGCAGTGACCTTACCCGAGACATTCAACACCAGTCCGCCCAGGGAATAGCCCTGATTGGCGTTGGCCTGCACCCGCCAGTCTTCGCGATCCAGATATTCGTTCATCGAGGTCGCCACTTCGACCAGGGTGCGGCGGTCGCGACGCAAACGCCCGTGCTGTTCGCGATAGACGATGTAGGCACGCATGGCGAGGAAAAAACCGGCGTCCATCAAGACCCTTTCCACCCGGTCCTGAATTTGTTCCACATGCAGCTTGGGCAGTCCTTCCAGGCGGGCTAACACGGCATGGAGCAAGCCTTCGGCTTCAGCCTCGGCAAATTCCCCGGTCGCCTTGCCAGCGGCGATCAACGCCTGACGGATTTTGTCCGCATCGAAGGCGACCAGATTGCCATCGCGCTTGTGCAAACGGTTAGATCCTATTGAGATCAGCGTGCTCTGCATTCGTCCTCCAGACACAACATATAGATGTTTACAAGACCAAAAACACAATATGCAGTGAAGACTACGGAAAAACTGTGCTTCTGCCATTGATCGATATCAAGATTTTTCGGCAAAAAAAACCGCCCGAAGGCGGCAAGGAAATCCATCTAGCCAATGAAGATTCACTGGGGGAGATTCTATGTTTGAGGGCATCCCACAGGCGCCGCAGATGGGGTGTCTGCACCGACGCCTTCCCGGATAAATCCGGTCCCACGGAATGACCGCATTTCTGAAGTGCACCCCAAACATAGAATCTCCTACAGTGAACTTTACCGAGCGCTTCAACCTCCGCTCATGTTCATGAACCGCACGATTTGTACTTCCCCTTCGGGGCTGAAATCGTGGCGCAACGGCTTGCCACGCAGGGCTTTGTGTACCGCATCGATCAGCGGTTGATCATCCAGCGGATAACGCCGCAGCAGGCCACGTAAATCCAGGGCATCGTCCTGACCCAGACAAAGCAACAGCTTGCCTTCAACGGTCATCCGTACCCGATTGCAGCTGCCACAAAAATTGTGGCTGTTGGGCGATATGAAACCGATCCGGGTATCGGGATGGCGCTCCAGGCGCACATAGCGCGCCGGGCCGCCGCTGTTCTCGGTGCTGTCGAGCAAGCGATGACGACTGGCGATCAGCGCCCGCACTTCATCGCTGGAACAGTACGATTCGCCCCGAGAACGGCCAACGTCGCCCAAGGGCATTTCTTCGATGAAACTGATGTCGATGTGTTGATCGATGGCGTATTGCACCAATCCCGGAACTTCATCGAAGTTGCGCCCTTTCATCACCACGCAGTTGAGTTTGATTCGTTCGAAACCCGCGTCGCGCGCCGCTTCAATGCCGTTGAGCACTTGATCGAGATCGCCGTTGCGGGTGATCGCGCGAAACTTCTGCCCGTCCAGGCTATCGAGGCTGATGTTCATGCGCTTGACCCCCGCGTCCACCAGCGGTCGCGCCAGACGGCCCAGTTGCGAGCCGTTGCTGGTCATCACCAGTTCACGCAGACCGGGCAACGCCGCGATGTTGCGACACAGGTCGACAATACCGGGACGGATCAGCGGTTCGCCGCCAGTGAGGCGGATTTTGCGTACACCCAGGCCGACGAACAACGTTGCGAGGCGCTGCAACTCCTCCAGCGTCAGCACCTGCTGACGCGGCAGGAAGGTCATGTTTTTCGCCATGCAATACACACAGCGAAAATCACAACGGTCCGTCACCGACATCCGCAGATAATCGATATGGCGTCCAAAACCATCCTGCATTACAGCGTTCATCACATCTCCCGGTTTGCCTCGATGCTCATTGCACCAGCGGTGAGTCGGCACCCTGCAAGTGGATGCCACGAATATCCGCCGCGCCAATCAGGGTTTGCAGGTATTGCACCAGGGCTTTTTGCCAGACGCCTTGCTGCAACTGCGTGCGGATCGCCGTCGATACCACTTCGTAAGGCAATGGCATGCCTTCGATCCGCTGGTCAATACTGATCACATGCCAGCCATAACGGCTTTCCAGTGGTTTACTCGCCAGCCCCGGCGCCAGGGTGAACAATTGACGCTCCAGTTCGGGCACGGTCTGGCCTTTGCTGATCTGCCCCAACGACCCGCCTTGAGCCTTCGACGGGCAAGCCGAATAACTCACGGCCAGCTCGGCGAAACTGCCGGGAAACTCTTCCAGTCGCTGCAGCAGCACTTCGGCTTGATCATGGGCCAGGGCACGGGCCTCGGCATCGTCCGGCGCGCATTCAAGCAGGATGTGCCGCACCGCCAGCAACGGCGCGCTGTGAAAGCGCCCGCGATTGTTTTCGTAGTAGCGAAGACTGGTTTCCTCGTCACACTGGGGTACATGCACCTCGCGCTCCAGCAACAAGCGCGTGGCTGCCTCTTCTTCGTTCTCACCCGCGCCGATCTCCAGCGACACGCCGAGCTCGGCAATACGTTGCTGCAACAGCTCACGAATTACCAAGGCCCTGGCGGCCAGATAAACCGCTTCCTCGCGGCTTTCCGCCGGGTGATATTGCAGCTCCTGCGCCATCGCCTCCGGGGTGATCGGCACCTCGTTGACGCTGATGATCGGCCACTCCTGCTCGCTGCTGGCGATTAACTGCGCCGGAGCGTCGTCGACCGCCTGCTCAAGCGGCAGAGCTTCAAACTGCACCGCCCCGGCTGCGATGTCGACAACCTCGGGTTGCGCCTGTTTGGAAGAACCGCAGCCACCGCTGCCCCCATTACCGCCGCCACATCCACATCCACCTGACATGATTGTCTCCTCAGATCTTCTGCCGAACGATTTGATAACGACGTCCCAGGTACCAGATCGGTGCACTGATCATGTGTACGAGACGGGTGAAGGGGAACAGCACGAACAAGGTCAAGCCGAGAAATACATGCAGCTTGTAGGTCAGCCCGACCGGCGCAATGGACGCCGCCGCTTCCATCGGCCGCAAGAGCACAGTGTTCTGCGCCCAGTCGGCGAGCATCACCATGACCGAACCATCCATATGCGCCGTGGAGGCGACGATGGTCAGCAGGCCGAGCAGCAGTTGCGCCAGCAGCACCAGCAGAATCAGGATGTCCGAAGGGCTGGAAGTGGCGCGGACCCGAGGATCGCTCAGGCGCCGCTTGACCAGCATCAACAGACCGATCAGGCACAACAGGCCGAAGAAGCCGCCGGACACCATCGCCAGCAACTGCTTGTTCTCAGTGCTGATCAGATGGTGATAAACCGACGCTGGGGTCAGCAGGCCGACGAAGTGTCCGGCCAGCACGAACAACACGCCCACGTGAAACAGGTTGCTCGCCACGCGCATGCCACTCTGATTGAGCATCTGGCTGGAACCCGCCCGCCAGGTGTACTGCGACAGGTCAAAGCGCGCCCAGCTGCCAATCAGGCAAACCGCCAGGGCCACATAGGGGTAAACCCCGAACAACAACAGATCCCATTTAGACATTGCCCACCTCCCTGGCTGGCGCGGCGGCCAGCCCATCATGCTGAAAATCCACCCAGTGCAGCGGCACCGCACTTTCTTCGCGAGCCTTGCCCGGAGCGCTTGGCAGCGAACTGCAACGGTCCTGCTGTTCGGCCTGGAGAAAGTCCACGGCCTCCTCTTCCCAGATCTTGTCGAGGGCTTCGAGGGAGTCGTCGCGAGGCTCCGCCGCCACTTGCGCGCGCAGGTCGGCCACCGCTTGATGGGGCTCGGCGCCAGCAATTTGCAGCAGTGCCCGGAAGCAACTGGCGTAAGCGCTTTCCCGCTCTTCCAGACGCGCCGCGAGCAAGGCCAGCAAGTGCGAGACATCCGCCAGGCCCTCGCGGGCCTCGATATCTTCGCGGGTCGAGAGGAACTCCAGGTACAGCGGGATATAGTCGGGAAGTTCTTTGACGCCGATGGCAAAACCGGCCGCTTCGTATTGCGCCATCATGTCGACCATGGCCTGGCCACGGTCGCGGGATTCGCCGTGCACGTGTTCGAACAGCAGCAGTGACAGCGAACGGCCCCGGCCAAACAGCGCACCGTAATGCTCCTGGCCGTCCATCAGGTCATTGGCGCAAATCAGCTCCAGTAATTCGAACAACGCAGCGCGCTGCTTGGGGCTGATTTCCCGGGACTGGATAATCGCCTGTTCCAGTTCATCGCGACCGCCGATCAACGTCTCGGTCGGATAGTCGAGCAACAGCGAAATCACTTTGAGAATCTGCATGCTCATTCCTCCCACAACTGGACGGTTTTCAGGATGTCGCGACGGTTGGCCTTCTTGGCGCCGAACATGTTGGTGTCGGAGCTGCCGCTGCAACCGCTGCCAAAACTGAAGCCGCACCCGGAGCGCTCGGCGAAGGCGTCGCTCATGGCGTCTTCCCGGTGCGCGCTCGGTACCACAAAGCGATCTTCATAGTTGGCAATCGCCAGGTAGCGGTACATTTCCTCGACCTGTCCCACGCTCAGGCCGACATCCTCCAGCACTTGCAGGTCCTGCACGCCGTCCACTTGCTGGGAACGTTTGTAGGCGCGCATCGCCAGCAAGCGTTTCAGTGCACGCTTCACCGGTTTTTCATCACCCGCCGTCAGCAGGTTGGCCAGGTATTTGAGGGGGATACGCAGGCTGTCGACATCTGGAATCACCCCGTTCATGCCCACAGTGCCAGCGGTGGCCGCGTTTTGAATCGGCGACAGCGGCGGCACGTACCAGACCATCGGCAACGTGCGGTATTCCGGGTGCAACGGCAGTGCGAGCTTCCAGTCCACGGCCATTTTGTAGACCGGCGAACGTTGTGCAGAGTCGATCACCGACTGCGGCACGCCATCGGCCAAAGCCTGACGGATGACCGCCGGGTCGTTCGGATCGAGGAAGATCTCCAGTTGTTTCTCGTACAGATCCTGCTCATTGGCGGTGCTCGCCACTTCGCTGATGCGGTCGGCGTCATACAGCAGCACACCGAGGTAGCGGATCCGGCCGACACAGGTTTCGGCACAAACGGTCGGCATCCCGGCTTCGATACGCGGATAGCAGAAGATGCATTTCTCGGACTTGCCGCTTTTCCAGTTGAAATAGATCTTCTTGTACGGGCAGCCGCTGATGCACATGCGCCAGCCACGGCATTTTTCCTGGTCAATCAGGACGATGCCGTCTTCTTCGCGCTTGTAGATCGCGCCGCTCGGGCACGACGCCGCACAGGTGGGGTTGAGGCAGTGCTCGCACAGGCGCGGCAGATACATCATGAACGTGTTTTCGTACTCGCCGTAAATGTCCGCCTGGATCTTGTCGAAGTTCTTGTCCTTGCGACGCTTGGCGAATTCGGTCCCGAGGATTTCTTCCCAGTTCGGGCCCCACTCGATTTTTTCCATGCGCTTGCCGGAGATCAGCGAACGCGGACGAGCCGTTGGCTGGTGCTCGCCCAGCGGCGCGGTGTGCAGGTGCTGGTAATCGAAGTCGAACGGCTCGTAGTAATCGTCGAGGCCCGGCAGGTCAGGGTTGGCGAAAATGTTCGCCAGCACCCGGAATTTGCCGCCGATGCGCGGGTTGATCGTGCCATTGGCGTTGCGGATCCAGCCGCCCTTCCACTTGTCCTGGTTTTCCCATTCTTTCGGGTAGCCGATCCCGGGTTTCGATTCAACGTTGTTGAACCAGGCGTATTCCATGCCTTCACGACTGGTCCAGACGTTCTTGCAGGTGATTGAACAGGTGTGGCAACCGATGCATTTGTCCAGGTTCAGAACCATGCCGATCTGTGAGCGAATTTTCATCTCAGTTCTCCTCGATATCGGTCGGCAGGGGACGTGGCAAGTCATCGCCACTTGAACCATCGAGCCAGTCGACTTTGGCCATCTTGCGCACCACGACGAATTCATCGCGGTTGCAACCGACCGTGCCGTAATAGTTGAAACCGTAGGCTTGCTGGGCGTAGCCGCCGATCATGTGCGTCGGCTTGAGCACGACCCGGGTAACCGAGTTGTGGTGGCCACCACGGGTCTTGGTGGTTTCCGAGCCCGGCACGTTCACGATCCGTTCCTGAGCGTGATACATCATCACCATGCCGTCCTTGACTCGCTGACTGACCACCGCCCGGGCGGTCAGCGCACCGTTGATGTTGAAGCACTCGATCCAGTCGTTGTCCTCGATACCGGCGCGTTTCGCGTCGTTCTCCGAGAGCCAGACAATTGGCCCGCCACGGCTGAGGGTCAGCATCAGCAAGTTGTCGCTATAGGTGCTGTGGATGCCCCACTTCTGGTGCGGAGTGATCCAGTTCAGGACGATTTCGATCTCGCCATTGCTGCGTTTGCCTTTCACCCCTTCGATGGTGCGGGTGTTGACGGGCGGGCGATAACTCATCAGTTGCTCGCCAAACGCCTGCATCCACGGGTGATCCTGGTAGAACTGCTGGCGACCGGTGATGGTGCGCCATGGGATCCCTTCATGAACGTTGGTGTAGCCGGCGTTGTAGCTGACGTGATCGTCTTCGAGGCCCGACCAGGTCGGACTGGAGATAATCTTGCGCGGCTGAGCCTGAATGTCGCGGAAACGAATCGCCTCGTGGGCCTTGGACAGCGCCAGGTGGCTGTGGTCGATGCCGGTGAATTCCGACAGCGCAGCCCAGGCTTTCACCGCGACCTGACCGTTGGTTTCCGGAGCCAGGGACAGAATCACTTCCGCCGCGTCGATGGCCGTGTCGATTTTCGGCCGACCGTGGCTGATCCCGGCATCGCCTTCGTGGTGATTGAGCTCACCGAGGAATTTCACTTCATCTTCGGTGTTCCAGTTGATGCCCTTGCCGCCGTTGCCATGTTTTTCCAGCATCGGGCCCAGCGAGTTGAACTGCTTGTAGATGTTTGGATAATCACGCTCGACCACATGCAGGTTCGGCGCGTTCTTGCCCGGCTCCGGTGCTACACCGGCACTTTTCCAGTCGGTGCCGCCAAAGGGTTGGGCCAGTTCGCCGACGCTGTCGTGCATCAGCGGAATGGTCACCAGGTCCTTTTCAACACCCAGATGCCCTTCGGACATGCTGGAAAACGCCTTGGCGATGCCTTTGTAGATTTCCCAGTCCGAACGCGATTCCCACGCCGGGTCGATGGCAGCCGACAACGGGTGAATGAACGGGTGCATGTCCGAGGTGTTCATGTCGTCTTTTTCGTACCAGGTCGCGGTCGGCAACACGATGTCGGAATAGACGCAGGTCGAGGACATGCGGAAGTCCAGCGTGGTGACCAGATCGAGCTTGCCGATGGCACCCTCGTCCACCCATTCCGCTTCTTCGGGCTTGCAATCGCCGACCTGGCCGATGTCTTCGTTCATCACGCCGTTCTTGGTGCCGAGCAGGTACTTGAGCATGTACTCGTGGCCTTTGCCCGAGGAGCCCAGCAGGTTGGAACGCCAGATGAACATGTTGCGCGGGAAGTTCACCGGGCTGTCCGGCTGCTCACAGGAGAAGCGCAGCGAGCCATCCTGCAGGGACTTGACCACGTAGTCCTTGGGGTCCATGCCGGCGGCCGCAGCGTCGCGGCAAATGTGCAGCGGGTTGGTGTTGAGTTGCGGCGCGCTGGGCAACCAACCGGCGCGTTCGGCGCGGATGTTGTAGTCCAGCGCATGCTCAGGGAACTGGGATTTATCGGCCAGCGGCGAGAGCACGTCGTGCATGCTCATCTTCTCGTGGCGCCATTGCGAGCTGTGGGCGTAGAAGAAGCTGGTGCCGTTCATCTGGCGCGGCGGACGGTTCCAGTCCAGGCCGAACGCCAGAGGCAACCAGCCACATTGCGGACGGAGTTTTTCCTGACCGACGTAGTGCGCCCAACCACCACCGGTCTGGCCGACACACCCGCAGAGCATGAGCATGTTGATCAGCCCGCGGTAGTTCATGTCCATGTGGTACCAGTGGTTCATCGCCGCGCCGACGATGATCATCGAGCGGCCCTTGGTCTTGTCGGCGTTATCGGCGAACTCACGGGCAATCTGGATGGCTTTCTCACGGCTCACGCCAGTGATCTGTTCCTGCCACGCCGGGGTGCCAGGCACCGAGGCGTCGTTGTAGTCCTTGGCAACGTTGTCGCCGCCCAGGCCGCGATCAATCGCCAGGTTGGCCGCAGACAAGTCAAACACCGTGGCGACCTTGGCCACGCTGCCGTCCGCCAGCACTACGTGATGCACCGGCACGCGGCGGTATTGCACAGCGTCGCCAGCCACGTGCTGGAAGTGCTCGTGGGACTCACCGGCGAAATACGGGAACGCCACTTCGGCAACGTCATCGCCGATCAGGCTCAGCTTCAGATCGATCTCACGGCCTTCGCCGCCTTCACGAGGCAGAATGTTCCACTTGCCCTTCTCGCCCCAGCGATAGCCGATGGAGCCTTGAGGAGAAACCAGCTCACCGCTGACATCCAGGGCGATGGTTTTCCATTCCGGGTTGTTTTCCTGGCCGAGGTTGTCGGTCAGGTCACTGGCGCGCAGGAAGCGGTCCGGCTGATACCCGGCGCCCGGTGCCTTGTCGACCATCTGCTTGAGCAACACCAGCACTGGCAAATCGGTGAAGCGCTTGGCGTAATCAGTGAAATAGGCGCTCGGTTTGTCCAGGTGGAATTCTTTGAAGATCACATGATTGAACGCCTGGGCCAGCGCCGCATCGGTGCCTTGCTTAGGGTTCAGCCACAGGTCGGTAAGCTTGGCGACTTCCGAGTAGTCCGGGGTGATCGCCACAGTCTTGGTGCCCTTGTAGCGGACTTCGGTAAAGAAGTGCGCATCCGGGGTGCGGGTCTGCGGAACGTTGGAACCCCAGGCAATGATGTAGTTGGAGTTGTACCAGTCGGCCGATTCCGGCACGTCGGTCTGCTCGCCCCAGACCATTGGCGAGGCCGGTGGCAAGTCGCAGTACCAGTCATAGAAGCTCAGGCACGCGCCGCCGATCAGCGACAGGTAACGCGAACCCGCCGCGTAGCTGACCATCGACATGGCTGGGATCGGCGAGAAACCGACGATCCGGTCAGGGCCGTATTGCTTGATGGTGTAGACGTTGGCTGCAGCAATGATCTCGTTGACTTCATCCCAGTTGGAGCGAATGAAACCACCCATGCCGCGCTTGCTTTTATAGGAGTCGGCCTTGACCTTGTCCTCGACGATGCTCGCCCAGGCTTCAACCGGCGCCATGGTCTGGCGCGCGTCACGCCACAGTTTGAGCAGCGGCTTGCGGATTTTCGGGTACTTGAGCCGGTTGGCGCTGTAGATGTACCAGCTGTAACTGGCGCCACGCGGGCAGCCACGAGGCTCATGATTGGGCAGATCGTTGCGGGTGCGCGGGTAGTCAGTCTGCTGGGTTTCCCAGGTAATCAGACCGTTCTTGACGTAGATTTTCCACGAACAGGATCCGGTGCAGTTCACCCCGTGGGTGGAGCGCACGATCTTGTCGTACTGCCAGCGGGAGCGGTAGACGTTCTCCCAGTCACGAGACTCTTTGCGGGTCTCTCCGTGACCGTCGGAAAATTCGTTTTGCTTGCGATTGAAAAACCGCAGTTGATCCAGTAAATGACTCACGGTGTAGTCCTCTCAGGCTTGCTGCGGGGTTCTGTGCCCCGCCCACGCAATGGTTGGATTTCGGGTCGTCTCAGCAGGGTGTCGCCGCGCCTTTGCGGGCGTACCACCACCAGGTCACGACGATGCAGCTCAGGTAGAAGCCGACAAACATGTAGAAGGCCATCTCCGGGCCGCCGGTCTGGGCCATGGAGGTGCCAAAGGATTTGGGAATGAAGAACGCACCGAAGGCGCCCATGGCCGAACTGAAGCCCAGGACCGCCGCCGACTCTTTACCGGCATCCTTGAGCGCTTGTTCGCGCACGGCGGGGGATTTCCCGGCAGCGGCTTTTTCATGCTGGGTGCGGAAGATCACCGGGATCATGCGGAAGGTGGAGCCGTTGCCGATGCCGGTGGTGATGAACAGCAGCATGAACATGCCGAGGAAGCCGTAGAAGTTGCCGCCCGAGCCGTTCTGCGGCAGAAAGTGCATGACGCCGAAGACCATCACGATCATCGCGACGAAGTTCCACAAGGTCACTTTCGCACCGCCCAGCTTGTCCGCCAGCCAGCCGCCCAATGGCCGCACCAGCGCGCCAACCAACGGGCCGAGGAAGGCGAACTTCAAGGCGATGACATCCGGGAACGAGGTTTTGATCAGCAATGGAAACGCTGCGGAAAAGCCAATGAACGAGCCGAAGGTCGCCAGGTACAACCAGCACATCAGCCAGTTGTGCTTGCGCTTGAAGATCACCGCCTGCTCGCTGAACGAAGCGCGGGCACTGGACAGGTCATTCATGCCGAACCAGGCAAGCACGGTCACCAGCACAATGAATGGCACCCAGATGAACCCGGCGTTCTGCAGCCACAACTGGCTGCCGTCCGGCAGCACTTGCGCATTGCCACCCATGAAGCCGAACACGCCGAAGGTGATCACCAGCGGCACACAGAACTGCATCACCGAGACGCCCAGGTTGCCCAGCCCGGCGTTGAGGCCAAGCGCGGTGCCCTGTTGGGACTTGGGATAGAAGAAGCTGATGTTGGACATGCTCGAAGCGAAATTGCCGCCGCCGAAACCGCAGAGCAAGGCAATCAGGACGAACACGCTGTACGAGGTGCTCGGGTCCTGCACCGCGAAGCCCATCCAGATCGACGGCAACAGCAGTGACGCAGTGCTCACGGCAGTCCAGCGCCGGCCACCGAAGATCGGCACCATGAACGAATAGAAGACGCGCAAGGTCGCGCCAGACAATCCCGGCAACGCCGCGAGCCAGAACAATTGGTCGGTGGTGAAGCTGAAGCCAATGGCGTTCAAGCGCACGATCACCGTGCTCCAGACCATCCACACGGCAAAGGCCAACAACAGCGCAGGAATGGAAATCCACAGGTTGCGGGTTGCAGTCTGTTTGCCGCTACTTCCCCAGAACGCTGGGTCCTCGGGGCGCCAGTCATGAATGACCGGGCCTTTTTCAGGCGTTTGCAGAACGGACATGTTCTTCTCCTTGGGCAATGCTGGAAAACGGGGACGAGGTCGCTGGCGGCTGTTTGCCCAGCAGCGGACGCTTGCGTATTTCGCTGAAGTACATCCAGGTGAGGGAGACCCAGACCACGCCGTACATCAACATGAAGCAGGAAGAGCGCACGCCGGTGAGGTCCACCAGGGCGCCGAACAGGATCGGCAGCACGAAGCCGCCCAGACCGCCCGCGAGGCCAACGATGCCGGACACGGCGCCCATGTTTTTCGGGTAGTCGTTGGCGATGTATTTGAAGACCGAGGCCTTGCCGAACGCGAAGGCGATGCCCATGACGAACAGCAGCACGGTGAACAACGCCGGAGTGAGGCCGATGTGGAAATCCAGCGGGCCGTTGATGGTCTGCACTTGCAATTGAGTCTGGGGATACGAGAGCAGGAACAGGCAGATCCAGCTGACCCACAACACCCACCAGGTCACGCTTTGCGCGCCCCAGCGGTCCGACATCCAGCCGCCGACAGCGCGCAGCACGCCGCCAGGCAGGGAGAAACACGCCGCCAGCAGCGCCGCGCTTTGCAGGCTGAAACCGTATTCCTGCACGTAGTACTTGGTCATCCACAGCGCGAGGGCGACGTAACCGCCGAAGACGATCGAGTAGTACTGGCAGTAGCGCCACACCGCTGGATCTTTCAGCGAACTCAACTGCTCGCGCAAGCTGGCGCCGGAGGCACTGCGATGGTCTTTGTTTTCGGCGCTGAGAAACCAGAACAGCAGCGCGGTAATAAAGAGGATCGCGCTGAAGACTTTCGGCACCAGCTGCCAGCTACCGGCAGCAATCAGCGCCGGGGCGAGAAACTTGGTCACCGCAGCGCCCGCGTTACCCGCGCCGAAGATGCCCATGGCGAAGCCCTGATTCTCCTTGTCGAACCATTTGGCGACGTAGGCGATCCCCACCGAAAACGAACCACCGGCCAGACCGACGAACAAGCCCAGCACCAGGAATTGCCAGTAGGCGGTGGCGTAGCTGATCAGGTACAGCGGCGCGACGCAGGACAGCATCAGCAGGAAGAACACGATGCGCCCGCCAAAGCGGTCAGTCAGCAGACCCAGCGGCAGACGCACCAGGGAGCCGGTCAGCACCGGGGTCGCGGCCAGCAGGCCAAATTGGGTTTCGTTGAGCTGGAGCAGTTCCTTGATCGGAACCCCGAGCACGGCAAACATCATCCAGACCATGAAACACACAGTGAAGGCCAGTGTGCTCATGCCCAACACCAAGCCTTGTCTTACACGCGGTTGGTTCACAATGCTCTCCAGTCAGTTAGCCATGGCGGCAGACTAGAGAGAGCAACCCCGCAAAAACTTGATCCATGTCAACGAAGCCAAAGCGGGCTTAGGCCTATGCTTGCGCGGTCTACCTCTAAGGAGGTAGATCAGAAGAACCCTGAAAACGCTGGTTTATCGGCGCTTCAGGGGGTTCTTCCAAGGTTTTTGCAGACAAGGATCAGTCGACAACTCTTTAGAGGTAGCGCGCCCGGGATCGGCGGCAAAACCCCACTCTGGTGCTGCACATGCTCTGTTTTCCTGATTTCTTCCCGGATCGGCGCTGATGATTCGCTGGTTGCGCAGCTCCCTGCCCGCTCGCGCCGGGCTGGCGGTCATTTTGATCGCCGTGCTCGCCCTCGCCAGTTCGTTGAGCGCCGGACTGATCGCCTGGTTCAGCCAGGGCGATGCCGCCGCGATCAACACCGCAGGCTCGGTGCGCATGGAGACTTACCACCTGAGCTGGAAACTGGCCGCTGGTGCAACCCGCGCAGAAATCACCGCAATCACCGACAGCCTGCAGACTCGCCTCGATAGCCAGTCCCTCAAGGCAGTGCTGGAAGATGGGCCGAACACCGATCTGCAAGTCAGCTATGGGCAAATCCAGCAACGCTGGAACGAGGATCTGCGCCCGGCACTTGAACGTGGCAATGCCAGCTCTTTTCAGGCCATCGCCCCGCCGTTCGTTGAACAACTGAACCAGTTCGTCAGCCTGTTGCAGCGCCAGAGCGAAGAAAAGCAAAGCTGGCAACAGGGCATTCAGGGCCTGGCCTTGTTCACCACCATGATTGTCCTGCTGCTCGGGCTATACGAGTTGCAGTACGGCGTGGTCACGCCCCTCAAAGAACTGGTGGATGCCAACCAGCGCTTTCGGCGCGGGGACTTTCAGGTACGGGTCAACCATCAGTCCCAGGATGAACTGGGCCAATTGGCCACGAGCTTCAATGCCATGGCCGAGACCATCGAAGAATCCCATCGCACCCTGGAGAGCCAGGTCCAGCAAAAGACCGTGAACCTGCAACAGGCCAATGCCGCCCTGGAGCTGCTGTATCAAAGCAGCCGCAACCTGGCCACTCGCCTGGCCAATGCCGAAGGGCTGGATGACCTGATCCGGCGCTTCCAGCAACGCCTGCCCGGCTTGCGCCTGTCGCTGTGCCTGCAAGGCCAGTCCCAGGCACCCGCCAAGCAATTGCTCGCCCTGCACGGCGCGAACATCCGCGAAGTCTGCGCCAGCACCGATTGCGCCACCTGCCAGAAACACCACGAGGCGAAGCCGCAGACCTTCAGCATCAGCAACCAGGGCAGCGAACTGGGCGAACTCAAGGCGCACTTTGTCGATGGGCATCCTACCCAAGCCTGGGAAACCCAACTGATCCAGGCCCTGGCCAATCTCATCGGCACCTCACTCTCGCTCAAACGCCAACGGGAACAGGATCATCGCCTGCTGTTGCTCGACGAACGCACGATCATTGCCCGCGAGCTGCACGATTCACTGGCCCAGGCGCTGTCCTACATGAAGCTGCAAGTCAGCCGCATGCAGACCTTGATCCGCCGTGGCGAACCGGTCGAAACCCTGGCAACCGTCACCGCCGAATTGCGCGAGGGCCTGAACAACGCCTACCGCCAGTTACGCGAACTGCTGACCACTTTTCGCTTGCAGATCAACGACGCCGGGCTGGTGCAAGAGCTCAAGGACACCTCCGAGGAGTTCTCCCGGCGCGGCGAGTTTCAGGTACACCTGCACGTCGACGCGCTGGCCTTTCAGCTCTCGGCCAGCGAACAGATCCATATTTTGCAGATTACCCGCGAGGCGCTTTCGAACTGCCTGCGCCACGCCCATGCACAAAACGCCTGGCTGCAACTGCGCCAGGTCGGCGAAACCGTCAGGCTCTCCATCGAGGACGACGGACGAGGCTTCAGCGGCAACGTTGACCAACGCGAACATCACGGCCTGAACATCATGGATGAACGGGCTCGCAGCTTGCGCGGCCAGCTGCAGATATTTTCCAGGGCGCCGCAAGGCACCTGCGTCCAGCTGGAATTCCACCCGGAGTTTCTCGGACAGCACACAGAAGGTAGTGTCACATGACCCCATCCCGGCAACACACCATCCTGCTGGTAGACGATCATCCGATGATGCGTCACGGCATTCGCCAGATGCTCGAACTCGAAGATGATTTCAAGATCGTCGGCGAAGCCGGCAACGGCGAAGAGGCACTCAGCCTGATCGAGCCGCTGCAACCGGATCTGGTCCTGCTCGACAACAACATGCCGCAAATGAATGGCATTGAAACCCTGCGCCGGTTACGGGCCATGTCCTACACCGGCAAGGTACTGCTGTTCACAGTGTCGGACGCCGAAGACGATATTCGCGACGCCCTGCGCCTGGATGCCGACGGCTATCTGCTCAAGGACATGGAACCGGAACTGTTGATCCCGTACATCCGCGATGCCCTGAACGGCGCACTGGTGATCAGCCCGGGCCTGACCCGGGTCATGGCCCAGGCGCTACGCTCACCACCACGCCAGGCGGTGGTGGAACTGACCGAGCGTGAGCGGCAAGTGTTGAAAACCATCGCCAGCGGTTTCAGCAACAAGGTCATCGGGCACAAACTCGGCATCACCGAAGGCACGGTCAAGGTTCACGTCAAGAACCTGCTGCACAAACTCGGCCTGCGCTCGCGGGTCGAGGCGGCGGTGTGGGCCATGGAGCATCTGCGCAGCGCCAGCTGACGGATATCCCTCCTTGGAGGTAGGTCTGCAGAGGCATAGGTCATCCAGCCCGCGGCCTCTACTATGACTGTCAGCGGAGGTATCCCATGCTGACCCACCCGTCCATCGTTGCAACGTTGCGCCGTCACCACTTGTTCAGCCAATTGCCGGAGAAAGTCTTCGAGGAAGTCCGCAGCCTGGCGATGCTCAAGCGCCTGGATTGTCACAGCACACTCATGCGCCAGGGCGATCCGGCCAAGCGTTTCTTCCTGCTGGTCAGCGGTCAGATCAAGCTGTATCGCCTCACTGGCGAAGGTCAGGAAAACCTGGTGGAGATCATTCAGCCCGGCCAGACTTTTGCCGAAGCCTTGCTGTTCAGCCAGGCCCGGCTTTATCCGGTAAGCGCCACGGCGTTGAAGGACAGCGTACTGGTCAGCATCGATGGTCACCATTATCGCAACGCCCTGGAGGATCAGCCGAAAGTCTGCCTGGCGATCCTGGCGAGCATGAGCGTTCACCTGCACTTGCGCCTGCGGGATATCGACACGCTGACCATGACCAGTGCGAGCCGTCGCGTCATCAATTACCTGCTCCAGGAGCGCCACCCGGTCACCGGCCAGATTGTCTTGCAGGTGTCCAAACGCCTGGTGGCGTCGAAGCTGGGCATTCAACCGGAAACCTTTTCGCGGATTTTGCATCGCCTGGTGGAGTGCGGCCTGATTGCGATGGAGCGCCGCAATATCAGCATTCTTGCCGAAGAGCAGGAGCTGGCGGCGTTCCAGTAACCGGAATTGACGGCAATCAATGCGCAATGCCACCGGCCTTGCACACTGGTAGAGCCCAACCATGGAGAGCGTCAATGCCCCCTTCAACCTTGCCTCTGGTTTACTCCTGCTCCGGCTGCTCTAACGTTGCTCAACTGGCCAACAGCCTGGCCGTGCGACTGGACCGCAGCGGCCTCGCGGAAATGTCCTGCATCGCCGGTGTTGGCGGCCATGTGGCGGCGCTGGTCAATAAGGCACGCTCGGGACGACGGATCTTCGCGCTCGACGGCTGCCCGCTGCAATGCGTCGAGAACTGCCTGAACCAGCATGGCCTGCATGCGGATGTTCACTTGATTCTCAGTCATTCCGGGTTGCGCAAACGCTATGGCGAAGACTGTACGCAGGCGCAAGAGGATGAGTTGTTCGAGGGGATCAAGCAGTTGATTGCCAGTGATGCCCGGCAGCAGCATGGGCCGGAGTTGGTGGGTGGTTTGGGGGGTTGTTGATTGGGGTTACGATCAATAGCGTAGCGAGAGCGGCGTGAACCTGTGGGAAATGCGTACATATCCGTTGTCGCAGTAACGGCTGCTTAGGGTTGCGCCCTTACGGCGTGAGCGCTGGCTCTCGAAAAGACGTCAACAATAACGCGTGCTGCCTGGAGCAACGCGATGCCCATACATTTTTCGCGAGCAAGCTCGCTCCCACAAGTTCGACATCGCTCTGGTTTTTGATCTTGATCTTGATCTTGACCTGCCCCGCCGTAAGGGCGGAACCAAAAGTCGCCGTGACCGCAGCAACGGATATGTACCCATTCCCCTTGTGGGAGCGAGCTTGCTCGCGAAGGAGCTCAACGATAACGCGTGCTACCTGGATAAACGTAGCGCCCATACATTTTTCGCGAGCAAGCTCGCTCCCACAAGTTCGACATCGCTCTGGCTTTTGATCTTGATCTTGACCTGCCCCGCCGTAAGGGCGGAACCAAAAGTCGCCGTGACCGCAGCAACGGATATGTACCCATTCCCCTTGTGGGAGCGAGCTTGCTCGCGAAGGAGCTCAACGATAACGCGTGCTACCTGGATAAAAC